>JAEOSV010000291.1 GCA_016840185.1 Candidatus Hermodarchaeota archaeon
CAAAATCCACTTCACAATACAACCGTCCAAGTTCTTCAACACCGCGGGTCATCCAAGCCTCAGCATAACAACAATAGGTTGTGCCATCTTCACTATACTCCCAACCGGAGGCAGGTAGATCACTAAATTTCCCGAAATTCTCAATTGTCAATTCAAGGCCAGCTTGCTCAACTTTCTCTCGAATTGCTAAGCCTCTTTCAGTGCCATAGCTCTGCACTGCCTTCAGCACGAGCTCTTTTCCTTTTTTCTCGCCAAGTTCTTGAGTCAGTATCTTGGCAAAATGATAGAAGAGTAAGCCAACTTGGTTACCCATTTTCCGAACTTGTTCGGTGCACTCTGTTTGTGATATCATATCTGTCATAGACGTTCACCGGTTTGCTCATCGATTCGTCGTTTGGTATTTTTTGGTTCTTTTTATTATTAATTTTGGTCTTGGTAACGGAAAGCTTTATATCATAGTTCAAGAGTATTTTCTCATTAACTGAGAACACTAAGTCGTTCGATGAACCCACTTAAACTTGTCTGAACCATCGAACCATCTCAGGGGAACTTCAATCGATTGTGATGTAGTCACAACCGGTGACCTCGTGCAGTGAGTCCCCCTTTAATATGCTCAGGCAAGTGGGACATCAACAAGATTTACTCATCAATACTTGGTGAAATGAAATGAGCCGATTGAGTCGGATGCTAGGATTTACTGAACCGTCGCCACAAGCGACACGTCTAGCCCTAGTCGTGATGACACTTGGCTCAACTTGGTCCATCGCCTTCCAGCTCTCAACGACCTTCTGGATGATCTCTATTGCCACAGTCCTTGGAGGCGGTGACTTCCTATTAGGCATGGCAATGGTGGGTCTCCTTGTCATTATTCGTATCGTCGTGCAAGTCGTCTTGGACTACCCCACTGGCGGACTAGGTGATTTGATTGGTCAACGCTGGATTATCGCCTCAGCACTCATCTGTTACTCCATTGCCTTCTGGCTCACGGCCTATGCCGTTTCTGTTGTCACAGTACCATTCATGCTCTTTGTGATTATCTATGCCCTCATGGGACTAGGTGCTTCACAAGAAAGTGGAGCTATGCCTGCCTGGTTTGACAACAACTACCGGGTTGCCATGCCCAACGATAAGGACCGAAAGCAATACGGCGTCTTCTGGTCACGAGCTGGAATGGTGTTCCAACTCGTCTCAACACTTGTCCTTATCCCGGGCAGTGTACTGGCCTTTATGCTTGGGCGATATTGGGTCTTCCAAGTCCAAGCTGTATTTTTCATTTTCCTAGCAGTCCTTGCCCTTGTCTTTATACGTGACCTACCTGGTGCACGAAAACGAGAAGGTGAACGATCCGGGTTCAGAGAATACGGGCGCCTACTCAAAGATGGAATTCGATTCATGGGTTCATCGAGGTTCGTCACCCTCACCATGGTTGGTGAAATGCTCATGTGGGCAATCGGGATAGTGTGGTGGGAGATACTTCTCTTTCCCCTCTACTTCGGATACCTTCTAAGTGATATCGCAGTCTCTGCTTTCCGAACATCGATGTTTGCCCCCATGGTGATAGGTCAAGAACGAAGCGGAGTTGTATCACAGCGATTTGAACCCAAGAAGTGGATTCCACGGTTCCGACTAATTCAATTTATCAGCATCTCTTTCTTCATGGGGCTAGTCGCAATAACCGCTATATTCCCATTGCCAACAGCCAGTGCCCAATTCATCACACTATTTATTCCTTTCACGGCGATGCCTTTCATGGCGTTGCCAATAGTTTCAATTATTCCAGTGGCATTGATATACGTGCTATTTGTTAGCTTAGACGTTGTCGGTCGAATCGCCGAAGTGTTAAATGGACGTGTCATGCTTGATGTCTTTCCGAATCGCATCCGGAACTGCATGTACAGTCTTCGACCAACAATTGCCTTTCTCCTCTCAATACCCTTAATCTTCGTGATTAGCCAACTCTTACCCATATTCGGATTTCCACTTGTCTTCCTGATCGCTGCTATTGTCGCGTTAGCTGGTGCACTCCTAATTCGTAAAGGATTCTCCTACCCGATACCTAAAGACGAGTCAATCGAAGAAGTACTGGGAGAAGTATCAGATGATATCCCCGCCATTCCAGAAGCAGGCGTTCCTGAGCTCCCCATTCCTGCTGAGATACCAGCTCAGACTCAAGAAGAAACCGAAAAGACTCCAGTCGTCACAGAAAGAACTCGAGTCGCGGAAGAAGCAAGCGGGTAACACTCATCTACTCTTTAGGAATTTTCTTTTGAACTACTGAATTTTAGACCATTTACTACTGATCATGTTGAGTCTGAGCTGGGCTCCAAGGCGTACGACGAGGAATCCAACGTGGCACATTCTCCTTGTATTCAAGGTATTCATCCTTGAAGCGTTGTTCGAGATCCGGTTCTTCCCATCGGATAAACCAGATGTGGTTCATAACCCCGAAGAGTAAAAGCCAGATGAAAATTAGGGTGGATCCAAACAGAACCGCCTCACCTACGAGCACAAGCAGCACACCGAGGATCATGGGGTTTCGGACATACTGGTATAATCCTACTACAACAAAGTGCTGTGTGGGTGCCCATGGGGCGAGGGTGCCTTTTCCGATGAGAGCAAATGTACGATTAGTTTTGTAGAGGATGGAAAATCCAAGAATGATTTGGATACAGCCAACGATGATAGCTAAGTGATTGAGGGGATAGACGAACAGCCACGAATTTCCACTCCAAAAGGAGAGTAGAAGGAGTAGAAGTGGAACAAGAATTGTGACGGTGAAGGGTAAGATTAGAATGGCTGTTAGGTGTTGTCTAGCGGACATAGAGAGGTTCGCCGGTACTTCTGTGTCTTTCAAGATTTATAAGACTTTGAACTCCAATACTAAGTTCACGTGATGGATATGTCAAAGCTTGAGGAAGGTGCCTTCAAAAGTAAAATTGCTTTCGGTCTCGCTCAAGAATTACGGTGGATGTGGGCGATGACTCGGAGTGCGATTGAACAGATTCCCGATAAGGAGTGGACTCATGGGGTTGAGAGTGATAAGGAGTGGTTCTATTCTCTCAGGGTTTACCACATGATTGAAACCGCTGAGTTCTATTCTCGGGATACCCCTGAGGGTATGTTATGGGGAGCGCGACTCGGGAAGGTTAATTGGTGGGAAACAATTTCTGCGAAGGACGCTGCAGAAAAAGTAGTCAAAGGTGACACACTCATTTACCTTAACGAGATGGCCCAGTATATCGAAAATCTTCTCAAACGAGTCTCTAACCAAGATTTGCTAGCGAAGGATGGGTTCCACAGGTTTTCCTCCATTCTTGAAAAATATGTGTACCTAATTCGCCATAACACCTATCATCTGGGTGAACTCACAATGGACCTCCGAGTTCGCGGGTTTGATCGGATTAAATGGTCCTGAAAACACGATTTACAAAATACGTGCATTTTTCCCACTATTCGTCGAATCAGTTTGGTGGATTCTCTCCTGGGGAATATCGAGTTAAGGTCGGTCTGGGGGTGTTTCTGGGATCACTAAGAGAATAATTCCAATGATGACAATTAAGATACCGATACAAATCAGGCTGAGTCCAAATATCATCATTGCAGGATTGGATAGTAAAATCCATGCACTAGCGGTAATCAGGATACACCCAACCATGAGGAGTAACGCGATTCTGATTATACTTGCTCTTGCCATGAAGCATTCCTCCGAAGGTGAAATCATCTTTTAGGTTGATAACTATATATCTGATTGGACTTTGACAAACACCCTGATTCTATAGAGGTTGTGATTCAATGGATGACTACTATGAGGCGAACAAGCGACGATGGAATGAATTAGTCGCAATCCATGCCAATTCCGAAGAGTACGATTTGAAAGGGTTTCTCGATGGAAAAACGAGTTTACATCCGGTTGAGCTCGATGCTCTTGGAAACGTGAACGGAAAACGGCTTCTCCATTTGCAATGCCATTTTGGACTCGATACCATTAGTTGGGCTAGACTTGGGGCGAAGGCAACTGGGGTCGATTTTAGTGAGACAGCTATCGAGTTAGCCCGGGAACTCAGCCAACGCGTTGGAATTGATGCCAATTTTGTATGTAGTAATATCTATGATCTCCCTGATGTGCACCAAGGTGAATATGATATCGTCTTTACGAGTTTTGGGGTACTATGCTGGCTTGCTGATATCAAAGGGTGGGCTCGAATCGTTGCGCATTATTTGAAACCAGGTGGCACTTTTCTTATTGTTGAAGGCCATCCGATTTTCTCAATATTAGACACTGAACATCCAAGTGAATTGAAAATCAAGTACCCATATTGGCATTCCGAGGAACCCCTGAGTTGGGAAGAAAATGGATCCTATGTCGATTCCGATGTGAAGTTAGAGAATAAACAGGGATACGAATGGAATCATACTATCAGTGATATTCTCAATGCGTTAATCCAAGCCGGACTTGTCATCAAAGAAGTCCAGGAATATCCCCACTTACCATGGAAACCCTGCCCTCTAGCCCATAAAAACGAGGACGGTGAATGGCGGATTGACGGTGACCCACTGCCATTGGGCTGGAGCATCAAAGCAATCAAACCCGGTACTTGAAAAAGGAGAAAAGGTCGCCTAGGTCTTACAACCTCTTTCCGATATCCATACGATTTTAAATCTCAATTCAGTGGGTTAGTTCGAAGTGAAGGCGGTGTTGAAGCATCTGGTTTGCTCCTTGACTCTGAAACGGCTTGGTTTTACTTTTCTGATTTTATGGTTACTCTCCTCAGGTTTGGGGATGACCTCTCTGGCAACTACCATCTCCCCAGATACCAACACCGATCCCTATGTTGGCGATTCGTGTACAATCTTCACTGCGACAGCTGGAAATCGAGTCTTCTTTGGAAATAATGAAGATTACAGGTTATGGGGAATTTACGCTTGGTTTGTTCCTGCGCAAACGGTTAGGATCTTTACAAGTAATGTAGAAGTCTATGGAGCAGTCTTTTTCGGGTTTGATGAGAATGGTGATCCAGCAGATGGCTATCCCCAAGGTGGCATGAACGATCAAGGGTTGTGCGTGGATGGCAATGGGCTGGGACCCTATACGATCAATCCTCATCCTGAACGTCAACCCCCTTCCTGTTCTCTCATGGCTCAGGTCCTGTGGGAGTGTGCGACGATTGATGAGGTGGAAGCGTGGTTTCTCACCCACACAATTGGTAGCTCAATGAATTATCAGTTGCATTATGCTGATGCAAATGGAGATGCTGTGGTAGTAAGTGCAGGTCTCGACAACGAAATTGCCTTTACTCGAATAGAATCCAATCCCTGCCTGGTATCGACCAATATCAACGTCGCTGACACAACACGAGACGTCTATGATTGTTGGCGATACACAACGTCAATGACTATGCTCACAGGAATTTCTACGGAAAATGATCTGACTGCTGAAGTGTGTCGCGACGTTCTCAATGCTGTGCATCAAGACGGAACTTATGCCACAAAATATAGCAACGTGTTTGATTGTGTGAATCTTGATATCTTTTTATGGTATGATCGAGACTTTTCTCGAACCGCATCATTGAATTTAGAAACAGAATTAGCGGCCGTGCAACCTGGAGTCACAGGGTATTTCGAACACGATCCCTTATTTGGGGCTTTCACTACTGATGGTGATATCTACTATCGGAAACTTGCAATAACAGATCTTTTTGCACCAGGTGTTCCTATTGCTCCAATCCATGTTTTACTCATTGCCGTTGGACTCGTCGCTTTGGTTCTTACCGTTAGTGTTGTTATTATGTTCCGACGAAAGCGAAACATAGGCTAGCATGGCGCCTTAGAATTCAATAAGTTTCGGAAGCTTTCTGGCCACCTCTACAGAGTGTGCAGCTTCCTTCGGAAGAGGTGCAATTCCGTCAAAGCCCGTTTTCTCTACAAATTCGATTAACATCAATCGAAGGGCTTCTGAATCCCATTTTGCCATCTTCTCAAGGGTGTCAACACCAGCATCGTAGTATAGTCGAGCACGAATCCCTTTGACTCCAGGTAATCGTGCAAGGTCTGAGAGTTTTACATATTCTAAAATTGCCTCTTCGGGAATTTCAGTCCGTTTTGATAGTTCAGTTCGTTGGGCAGGTGTAGCTCCTCGTTCCCGCAATTGCTTAATATCGCGGATTCCGTTTGCCTCAAGTTTAGCGGCATAATCTACGTTCACGCCTCTGAATTCCCGAATACGGAAATCCGTTCGGGTTTTTGAAGTTCGTTCTTCTCGGAGTTCGGATGCCCGTATGGTCATTTTTCGATTCCCTGTAAATCGGTAGTAATATCGAATCCCCCAAAGTTGTCCCTTGGCTGACTTCTCTTCTTCTTGTTCATACCAATCAACATAAGTTTCCAAATCTTCAGGGGTGGCGCCATCAAGCTCTTTTCCATCAGCGAATTTTATCAGATATGCCTCATAACTCCGGACGATACGCATAACATTTTCAGCAGTATGTGGTTTTCGTCCACCCCGTTTTAGAAACGTCTGAAATCCTTCTTCATCCAATCCCTAAACACCGTCCACTTGCATCTGCTATTAAGGGTTTAGTCTTTTATTTTTTCACTTGAGTGTATTCTCTTCTGATTATTAGTTCATCTTGTTTGGTGAAGGGGCAATTCTGTTGGTCTCGGAGCCGTTGACACTGGACGTTCCAGAACACCGAGTGCCAAATACAGCTTATGAAGTTGCAAAGAAACGTGTTTAGTTATCCGGCCAAGTATCCGGATGAGTGCTAAAAGGTAAATTGTATTCAATGGACATAATAAAAGAATGAGAATGAAATTAGACCAAAGTAGCTGGTGGTAGGGGATGAAATAGAACGGAGTGATTGCAATCATAAAGGGCTCAGGAATGACCTCTTCATTAGTTCTAGATGAGTGGGCGATGCGGAGATGTAAGAGGTTGATTCGTGTTGCCGTGGTTTCGTTAACTGCCATAACATGAATATTGCCACTCCCGCTTGCTTCAAATACTAAATGTTGAATCGGAACACGTGCTTCGG
>JAEOSV010000292.1 GCA_016840185.1 Candidatus Hermodarchaeota archaeon
CCAATATCGACGTTGCGTCCGACGACACTATCACCAACAAAACAGAGACGTCCAATTTTGGTTTCATCATTGATGAGGCTTTCTTTGATTTCGACACCAAATCCGACTAAGACATTAGAACCCAAAGCGGTGTACTCGCGGACTAAGACGTTGTTACCAATGTATGTATTTGGCCCAATATAGGTTGGTCCGCGGATGGTGGAATGGGGGCGAACGACAACGCCCTCAGAAATATGGACTGATCCTTCAATTCTACTAGGTTGTTGGATGTCTGCAGAAGCTGCAATGAAAGAACCTTTGCCAGTCAGTACTTTGTCTAAGACGAATCGGTTTGCACGAATAAGGTCCCATGGATAGGAGATTTCCACCCAGTCTCGTTCCCATACGGAACCGTAGACATCTTTGCCATTGGTAATTAGTTGTTGGAAAGCGGTGGTCAAATCCTTGGTGTTTTCCAGGATATCGAAAATATTAGGCTGAACTACATAGATGCCTGCAACTGCATATCTGCTTTGAATTTCAGAAGGTTGGGGCTTTTCGATGAGGCGTTTAATGCGGGCGCGTTCGTCAATTACGGCAATCCCATAGAATTGGGGAGTGTTTGTTAACGTTAGGCTGACGACGGCTTCAGCACTGAGATCCTTGAAATGGCGCTGAGCCCGGCGAAACATCGTGGGTTCGCCCAGAATATCGGCGTTTACAATAAAGAACGCATCTTCACCTTGCAACTCATCTTTTGCCACAAGAATTGATTCAGCGATACTTCGACGTTCTTTTTGAACCACATACTCGATTTTTACCCCGAAGTTGTGACCGCGTCCCAAAAAATCGCGGATTTGATTGCCCCGATAACCGATGGAGACAACAATATCCCGAATACCAGCAGATCGCATATCCTCAATAATCCATTGAATGACTGGTTTGCCACCGATATCGAGAAGTGGTTTAGGAGATGTGTCGGCAAGTGGCCACATTCGTGTGCTTTCACTGCCTGCTAGAAGGAGTGCGCGCATCGTTGAAAACCCCTATTCATTAATGACTGCGGCTGAGCCAGTTCATTAATCTTTTTCCTTTCGAACCCGTGGCAGAATTTCAATGGAAAATTTGGTCTCAACTTTTTGACTTCGTCCACTCGGACCTTGATAGTTGCAAGCGATTACCCCTTCATGAGTTCCAGCTTTTGTGGCAATTAAGTATAGGGGGAATTGAACATTTTGTTGAGAGGGAAGGGTGATAATACGCTTTTCGAGGGTTCCCGTCTTTAGAAGGAGACTTGGAGGTAAAGTAATAGTGATAATTACGTCAGCGGCATCGCCATGGCTGTTATTTTCGACGCGGAGAGAGAGCTCGAATTCCTCCTGAGACTGCGGTGGAGATACTGGTTCAGCGATAAGTTCGATTCGGGGTTTCGCCGCGGTGATTTCTAATTGTACTGGATCCGATTTGAATTGAAATTGCTGTTGCTCAACTTGAAACACTATGATTAGGGGGCCGACATCAAAGGTGCCAGGTAAACGGGGTTCTAGAGAGAAGGGGATTTTAAATTTCTTTTTGGGTTCTCGAGGAACTTTAACTTCTTCGAGCAGCGCGATATTTGAGGGAAGGGAGATTTGGGTATCAATGATTGTTGCTGGAACAGAAAAGGAAATGACTACACGTCCAGTGATTAGCTCTTTAATTTTCACGGTTTCTTTATTCAAGGTGAGTTTCAGTGTTGCTTTCAGAGTTTCTTGATAGAGGTTGAGAAGTCGAGTAATTAGTTGGTTTACCGTGTCTGATTCGTCAACGCGTGTGGGGATTTCCACATCCTTGGGAACTGTTTCTCCTTCGATGAACCGACGCACAAGGAGGGAAGCAATGGGATAAACCACGGTTTTGATTTTCTTACGACCAAACCGTTTTTCCAATTTTTCTGCTTCACGGTGTGTTTGTTTAGATTTCGCTAAATCATTAGCGGCAAAAAACAAAAGGGTTTGGAGTGAGTAAGCACGGATTAATAATTCGTCATCTTTCTTTCTTGTTCCTATACGCGTGACCTGATCTAACGCTGATGATCCAGCTGCGTAATCCTGGTTTGCTATGGCAGCATCCACGGCTTCGAAAAGAATGTCATTCTCCCGTTTATCGTCTTTAACTGCCAAGTAGAACTGTGAGGCTTGAAGAAATGCCTCATAAGCCCGTTGATAATCGGGGACTTTGATATAGTCCCGTCCTGCTGCCGCCCATTCATCAGCCGCTTTGGGTTCCCTGCCTTCAGCCTGATATTCTCTTGCCCGTTTCTCATGTTTTACCGCAGATTTTGCAGGATCTCC
>JAEOSV010000293.1 GCA_016840185.1 Candidatus Hermodarchaeota archaeon
CGTTCCGGTGGTCGTCATTCGCCGTCGCCGTAAGTAGTCAATAGACTACCTACACCTGGTTTGCACTATAAGGGCAAAAAAAATGGAGAATGCCCCTGGGCACTTCTCCTATCCTTTTCTTTTTTTATTCTGCTGTTGATTCCGTCTTGGTGAATTTTCGCCATTGGTGCCAGAGGAAGAAACCTGCCACGACGAAGCCAATAAATCCGAGACTAACGATATCAAGGAGAGAAAGACCTAGATAGAAAATGAGCCACTGAACGATGGGTAGCAGCCCTGATACTGACATAGCGATTGTCAGCCAGATGAAGCCAGAAGCTAGGAAAGAGAGATGGAGGAAAAAGAGGGTTGTCTCACCCCGGACTTCAGGTAACCGATAAGTCTGTAAATAGGCGAAGGCGGCGATAAAGGAGAAAAACGCAAGTGGAACAGAGCACCACATTAGGAAGAAGAATAGTGTGCTATAAAGTACCAACCCCCAAGCGGGGTCAATGAATACCATGATGTTACTCATAAGCCATTGAAGATCAGCAAGTGTTACCAAAAGCATACTGGGTATCCAAGCGAGTTGAGCATACCAGAAGGTTGGATTTTCATATCGTCGTTCATAAGCACGGAGAACCATAGTAATGCCAACGATGGTAATCCAACCAATGAGAAGACTAAATGCGTTAATCACCGCTGCAGCCGCAACTGGGAGGGGATAGAACCCGTTAATAACCCACTTCATTCCGAGGAGAGAATAGACGATCAAGGCTAGAGGACCCAATGTGCGAATAATTGCAACACGTTTAGGACTCAAGAGACGGATAATCGGTGAAAAGATGGAATGCTGAGTTGCAGGTGCATAAATGAAGAGACACAAGAAGGCACCTAGTGCAAGGATGCCTAACCCCATGAAACTCAACCAGCCAATCCCATTAATGAGAAGAAGAATAGAAGCCGTAAAAGCAAAGCGACTCTTTCCACCCAGTGGTTTACGGACACTAAAGAAGAACATCCCCCAGAACAGGAAGGACAACATAAGCCCGTAGGCGGATAAGAACCAATAGACAAGTCCAATCGTATATCCCAAAGCTACAAGGATTTGGGTCACTCCATAAAATGTCCACGTAACCCATGTCAGAATTATTGTAAAATAGGTTAACAATGAACTGGGAGAATTCAATTCAGTCCTTAAAGCAAGAAAACCAAAGCTAAAACAAAACGCTGCAACCATACAGAGAACTGCCATCACTCCGGCGATAACCGGAGATGCTGCACCATAAAATGATGGTGGAGTGTAAAACAGGAGAAGCGCTAAAATCCCGTAGAGTACAAATAAGATGCTACCAAGGAATCCGATATCAGACCACTTCGTCTCCATAAAAGCACCTTTCCGTACTGTGCCTACTAAGTGCTCTTTAGGCTTTTCTATCAGCAGAAAAAATAAATTAGTTTCACAAATCGCAGATTTTTTCAAACACCATTTCGCACAATATATATGCATGTATCTCCGATAGAGATTCTATTCCCAAGGTTAACATGGACGTGACTCTGTGAAAAGAAAATCTGCTAAAGTCATAATATTAATCGCTTTAATTGGAATAGGCGTTTTTCTCAGCACTTCCCGCTTTCCAACAGCACAAGCGTGGGGATTGGCAACCCACATGTGGCTTACAGATCAGTCCATTGACGCCCTTCCTTCAAGTGACTGGAAAGACGCCTTTGAATACTTTGCCAGCGACATAAAAAGTGGTGCCATAACCCCTGACACTGTCTGGCAAGACTGGGATAACCACCTATATTATCCCCACACCGCACAGCACTCAGCACATATTGCAACTGAGCGTTGGTTTGGCTTCATGGTCAACAATCTTACAATGGGAAATTGGAAAGACGGAATGTTTGCCGCAGGAGTTATGAGCCACTATTTTGGTGACCCCAACATCCCTATTCATACCGATTCTAACTGGCCAGGTCATTCGGTTCTAGAGGGCGATATCAATAGCCATCTAGCGACCTTCAGCATTTCCGTACCAGCACCCCAAATAATTTCAGACCCTCGACAAGCTGTCATTGACGCCGCAGTTGTTTCTCATGATAATTATACTGACTGCGTGACACTTTATCCAAATGGGATCCAACCAAGCCCAAGTCCCTTAGACTCAAATTCAACCTTTCACGGGATGATTGAGACGCAATTAGAACGTGCCGTGACAGGTATCCGTGATCTCTGGTATACAGCAATCCAAGGACTCGAGGCCCCCGAGATTCCCAGTGGTGCAATATCATACACAATCCTCATTGATGGAGGGCATGATAATGAATATGTGGCTTCGAATCAGTTGACGAACTTCATGAGCAGTCTTGAAACCTGGGGCTTAAACGTATTAGAAGACAACGACGGAATCACACCCACTGATCTTCTTGGGGTTGACTTACTTGTCATAACCGCTCCACACGACAACTTCACATTAGCAGAAACCAATGCAATTGCGGATTGGTTCGTGAACGGTACTCGCAAGAACATGCTTGTAACCGGATATTCAGATTTCCAAAATCAATACGGGTTCGAACGGCCTACAGTGAACTGGCTGTTAGCAAATTGTACGACTCATTTCAGGTTAAATGATGACCAAATTTTCAATCCAGATGGCTACCAACTTTGGTACTGTGATATCGACGAAATCCTGTCTCCATCTCTGACCTTTAACATCACCAAAGACGTAAACAGCATTCGAATGTATTCTACCTCTAGCTTGTACTATACAGATCCTGGCGCAGTAACTAACATTACCTTTGGTAATGAAGACTTTTACCAAGTAGACGACTATCCTCCTCCAGCGATTATCTATGACGACACTGATAATGGAGTGGGAGGAAGCCGAATTCCACTTATGGCTGTTGAAGAAGTCGGCGACTCACGTATTATGCTCTCAGGCACCACCTTCTACAGTGACTACGATTACCCAATTCCAGACAACGAAATCCTCATCGAAAATGTTTGCGAATGGCTGCTCAATACATCACTTATTGAACTCGATGTATTTGGCCCAACGATTTCCAATGTCACTCCAACACCCAATCCTCCACGAAGTGGAGAAGCACTCACTATATCAGCTACGATTACTGACCCAGCCGGTGTAGACAATGCAACCCTATACTACCAAATCGATTCAGGAACTGAACAATCAATCACAATGACCGCTGCAGCTTCAACCTACTCAGCACAAATCCCCTCGAACCAGATAACCACAGGTGGAAACATATCGTACTACATTAAAACCTACGACCTCCTTGACAACTGGAAAAAGACGCTCCCCACTAGTCTTATCGTTCAGGTAAATCCACCTTCAACACCGGTTCTAACCGATCCAGGTACAACCAGTACAACTGGAAATTTCACGGTGTCATGGAGTGCTAGCACAGATATTGATGGGACAATTTCTCATTATCAGTTGCAGATGGCAACGAGTTCTGACTTTTCCACGAATCTTCAAGAATGGAATGTCACTGGGACGAGTCAAGTGATAACTGGTCTTTCGAATGGAACATACTACTTCCGTGTTCGAGCCTTTGATAATGACGATAACCCAAGCACATGGAGTAACACAGAGTCAATTAGTGTTGAAATTCCACCACCCCCAACACCACCACCCACAACACCACCGCCTCCTCCTATTAATCCCGTATTGGTGGGAATCATTGGTGGAGCAGTTGTAATTGCTGTTGTGGTAATTGGTCTAATCTACTACTTCGTGCGAAAACGATGAATTAGGAAGCGGGTACCTTCCGCTTCCCTTTCTCTCTTTTTTCAGTCAACGATAGCAATTACCTTGCCCAGGTTTGTAGTTAAATCAACTCTAAACCATGTCCCAGCTACAATATTTTCGAAATCAAATATTTCGTCAAGTGGATCATCGTCTGTATGACCTAGGATAAGTTTCCCGTCCCCTGCTTTTCCTTCGTGAATTACGAAGTCAAGTTTTGCTGCAGTAATTTGTTTGACATCATAGCTTTCGCCGTCCACTCCAGGAATAATTTTGTAGTTAATCGTGTCTCCAGTGTCAATCCAATCACCAGGACCTTCAAGCTTGATGTCAAATTTCATTAGTGGAGTTTTGCCACTAAGGGTCTGGGCTTTGATGCGGTTTTCCTTTCGTGTATACTTGAAGTTCCCTGGTTTAGAGGGGAAGCCCCAAATTTCTCGATGGGCTACCATGGAGGCAATATTATCCGTGTGCATGGTGACGCAGTATACACCCCAGTGTTCTTTGTAAGTACATTGGACTACAATAGCCGATTCCCAAAGGTCTCCATAAGCGGAATTTCGAAACCGAGCAAGATACGCTCCGCCTAACAGTCCTGGGGAGAGAGGTTTGGGTAAAATACGTTCATAGCACTCTCTTGTTGGTGTAAAAATAATCTGAATCATTTCCGAATCCGTAAACCGTAGTGGACCTTGAAACCAGGGTTTGTAAATCGGCATCGTAAGTTGTTTTATCATGTTTTCCTTCACTTCCATGTGAAACTTACAGTATTTTTGGAATTGTCCCCAATATGCAAAATTCACCTTTTAACTGTACGTGACGTTACATTCAACACAAATCGATTCCAGTTTCTGAAAATTTTTAAGACAAGAAGTTGCCACTATTGATGATTGCCTTGCGAAAAATCGATATCTTGTGCCCACTCCTCCTCATTGTAATTGCTTTGGTCATCACATGGATAC
This sequence comes from Candidatus Hermodarchaeota archaeon, assembly GCA_016840185.1. Next base: position 4,715 of record JAEOSV010000293.1, read on the forward strand.
TTTATATTACTAATCCAGTAATCTTGCCCTTTGCCATTGGTTTTGTTATTCTGCTCATCGTGTTTATTCTAGCATCCTTTCTTTCGGGTCGTTACACGCATGAAGGTTCAGCGGACGCTGCGTATAAGCTCAAGCGTTGATTCTTAGTTCTATGCTATGGGAAGAAGACCAAGAATAGAAAGTTGATTACAAAGTCGATGACAAAAATCAGAATTGATGCTATCACCACGATCGTAAGCCCTCGGAAAAACATGGTATCAAAGAAGTGTTGAACGAGAATCATCCAGACAATGAATGTAGCAAACAAACTTACCACACTCCAAGCAAACAGCACAATTTCATTCAACCCAGGAACAAGAACGAAGCTAATCGCCCAATCAATTCCAAGTTTGAGTAATAACCCAATTAACGCGACAAAGATGGCGTCTGTGACCTTTGCATTAACACCTGAAAAAAGACGGCCTGCCGCGAAGAAGGCAATCGTTGCAACTACAAAACTAATAACAAATGTGACAATGACATTAATCTGAGCCGGTGAAAGAAACAAGGGTATTGATCAACTCCACTACTTGTAGCGCTATGATACGCTTGAGCTTCCCTAAATAATTTCGCCCTTACATGCACTAAGAACGGAAAAAACCCTTTTAGAAGCTAGGCTTATATCAAAGAAGGCAACAACACTATCGCCATACTCAACCGATGGAGGCCCTCCTTTGAGCAGTAGTAACAAAGTTAGCGAACGAATTCAAACCGCATCCATTGCCCAAATCACAGGAATCGTACTCATTTGGTACTCTCTTGCGATAATTGGGTCACGCCTTATTACCGTCGTCATTGCGCCAGGTATAGGAATCGAATCAGGCATTTATCATTACCGTCATATTCTTTGGGGCCTTATTCTCATGACCCTCGGCGGGTTCATTGGTTTATATTGGGATAGTCGACGAGCCATGGTTTTCGGAGCCTTTTTCCTCGGACTTGGGCTCGGATTAGCCGTTGACGAAGTTGGACTCATCCTTGTCACTGCAGACGCAGGTTACTGGGACCCAATAACCTACCCCATCATGATCATCGTAGGACAACTACTTTTCATTGCTTGGATGGCAGCTCGACAACAAGGTCGCTAGTTCACTAAGAAAAAAAAGGCGATAAGGGGCGTTTCCTCAAACCCGACTAGAATACAGGAATTTCGAAATCCGCTGAACGTAAAAACTGGGTTTACCCGCCCTAACATTCTTCTTGGAGGCTCTCCAAGCTTTCAATCACTACATCACGCTGACCTTGACTAATCAAACCCCGAAGAAACGTTCCCAAAACACCCACTTCACTCACACCCAACCGCTGCATCGCATGAATTGAGCGTTTCTCAAATTCAGCTGTTGACAAACTTCGCGGATCCACACCAACAAACTCAACCAAACTCGATTCCACCTTTACCTCTACGACAACATCCTCTGGTGTCGATTCAGGTTCACCAAGTGAAGGAATTGCAACTGGCTCAGGAGCACTGACAGGAGGTGGTTCAATCGCTTCACCCAACTCCGGCTCAGAAACAGGAGGTGGCACTGGTTCAGGTTCAGATTCAAAAAGGGGAATTGGTTCCGGTTCAGGCTCTGGCTCGGATTCAGGTCCAACCAACTCGGACGCTTCCTCCGTTACTGTCTCCATTGCACCAACTTCCTCTGTTGAAAGCGACGGCTCCGCAGGAGTAGGCGCCGGTACAAACTCTGGTTCAGGAGTGGCAGGTTCGGGTGTAACGGGTTCAACAGGTGTCTCTTCCTTGGTACCATACTCTGGCCACTTGGTTTGCATAATCGTAACCGCGACTTGGTGGAACGAATCACCCACATTCTCATCCATCTTCGCACTCGTCTCAATATACGTCAACCCAGCTTGGGCTGCATACGCCTCTGCTTCCTCACGACTCACAACCCGCTGATCCACCAAATCTGTCTTATTCCCAACCAAAACTCCAGGTACATTCCCCGAATTCTTTCGCGCCTCATCAAGCCACCCTGCCAAATGATCAAACGATGCTCGATCAATTACACTAAACACATAGATAACACCCGTCGACCCCTGATAAAACAAGGGACGAACCCCACCAAAATGTGGTTGACCTGCCAGGTCCCAAATCTGCAGCTTCACCATCACTTCACCAAGATCAACCGTTTTCACGGCGAAGGAGGTGCCAATGGTCATCTTGTATGTATCTGTAAAGGTGCCCTGTGTATATCGGACAATGAGGCTGGTTTTGCCCACGGCACCGTCTCCAGCAACTGGGACTTTGAAAATGTATTGCGGTTTGCTCATAGACAGTTTCTCCTCTATTGAGGTCAGTAGTACCTTGAGTATTTATTTTCTGTGTTGGCTTTTAACTCGATTGGTGGTCATTGCGTTTTACTTCCTTCATCTGAAGGAATGCTGATTGCGTTACCAGTTAATGGTCATCCTCATCGACGATGAATTGTTCGAGTTGTTCAGGAGTCAACACAACAATAGTGGTCTGATAGTGAACTTCTTTGTCTTGATTATTCTTTTTCGGGCCTCGTCGCAAAAACCCAAAACAGCTGAACTTGCAGACACATGGAATGATGACGAAAACGATTATCCCAATGATGACGAGGTAAACAAAGAGATTACTGATACCGTCCACCGGATTTGTAGGTGGTGGTTGAGAGGAGATCGTCCAATGATAATGAGTGATGCGCAAAGAAAAGTACAGGGTAACCGTACCCGTGTTGTTTAAAACCAGATACCACTGACCTAAATGGGGAAAGTCCACTACGGTATGTAAACTGGAATTCACTGAATATACCAGATGACATTGACTCACATCCCCTGTTTGAACCCATTCTTGATACGCAGTTTCATCACTAATGAGAAGACTGGTGGGGTGTAAACCAAAGCCACTGATGGTGAAGTTAATACTCCAGCGATCAGTGGGCCCTCGAGTAGTATTGAAACTCCAAGCATCATGACCGTTTAGGGCTTCGAAATAGGTGAAATAATCCTCACCGACTTGTATCCACGTGCCCTCGTTTGCCTGAGCAGGATACACAATCGCAGTGAGTGTTAGAAGCAGAAGAATGAACAATCCTTTTTGCAGATGGGGTACCCTCACGTGGGTTCACCTCTGCAGGTGCCGCGGAATTTGGTTTGCTTTTAACTCTTACGGTTTTGAGAAGGAGTTCCCCTAGCTCCCCCACTCATCCTTCTTGATAGGTCATCGGAATGTGTGAGTCGAGACGTGACTATTGGTCAATATCGATGACGGTCTCGTCATCCGGAAGGTACGTAATCCGCCAGTAACGTGGATTCAGATATGGGCGGTCAGGATCAAGAGGAGGGTCATGGTTCATGGTCGGTCACCATCTTGTAACAATACACAGTAGTGGAATAAATAGCAGGAGAGGGAGGAGGCAAACTGAATCCTGTTATTTGGATGATTTTGGATAACCCGTTCGATGGGCAAGACATTATAAAGCTTAGAATTGAAAGAACAGCCATCAAGTGCTTTGTGAGGTTAAAGATTGTGACCGCGGCGTTAGCTCGACAAATAGTCCGTGATGCACTCCGGGTTCGAGACCAAGAACGAGTGTGGATCCATACCTGGAACCACACATTAGATTTAGCCCAAGAAGTTGCTCAACAGGCACAACTCCATGGTGCTTCAGCGACTTTGAGTGTGATGACCGAAACGTTGCTTACCCATATTTTGAAAAAAGCACCACAAGAAGCGGTGACCACATTACCAGCGCATTTACTTGCGGGAGTGTCGAAGTCCAATGCCCTTGTGGTGTTAGATGGACCTAACGACCCAGGGATCTTTAAATCCGCTGATAAAGGAAAAGTGCTTCATGTTACTGGACAAATTACTCAATTGCTAGAAGCCGCTTTTTCGAATCGTGTCCGCACACTCTTTGTCCGGACCACGGGCTTTA
>JAEOSV010000294.1 GCA_016840185.1 Candidatus Hermodarchaeota archaeon
ACCCCCAGTGCTGTAGAGGTGCCAAGCATATTGGGATTGTGGGACCAGAGGTGAAGGGTGCCGCCATACTTTCCATCAAACTGTGCGAGGACTTTGTCGGTTAGTGAGAATTTCCAGTGAACGGTGAAAGGGTCAATGTCTCCGCTTAACGGATCAAAGGTTATGAAATCATCACGGATGGATGCGTTGACCACGAGTTCTTGTCGAAACATCCAGTTACCCATTCCACCACCATAGTCTTCCCAATAGTAGGATTCATTGAAGTAGAAGACAAAGGCGTCAGCAACATCTGTCGTCGCGTTATAGTAGAAACCAAGTTTCGGATAAATCCAAGTTTCCCATTCGCTCCAAGTTGTATCAGGATTACTGTAATCATCGGGATAAGACATGTTTGTTCGGATGACGTATTCGTTGGCAAATGAAACGTCACCAATGAAGAAAGCGGCAAAGCCAATCTCTTCGGTCATATTCATCTCAAAGATGAGTGGGTCACCAGCTTCCGCGTATCGGATGGGGAGCATGCTTGTGGCGTTCAACAGCCGCATATCATACTCAGCAGGTGGCATATGACTGTGGTGAAAGTCTAAGGTACTTTCCAAAGCAATAGGTGGCATTGGCATTTGTCCACTATACCCGAGATTGAACCAACTGGGATATAGGAAATTGCTCGCATTGTCCATCGCATGGGCATAGGTATTGTATACCCCGATAGGTGCTGATGTGTTGAAGAACCCGGTGAATGTAACATTGAGGTTCGAACTGTCCTGTGTGATTAGACCGCCGGTAAAATCGAAGAATCCTTGGGGATCCATCGGTGGGTTCATCATATCATGGATGGCACTGTGAACATACCAATCATTTTCTGGTGCCCAGTAATCTAACCAGACACCACCGGACATGGTTTCATTGCAGAAATCGACGCCAACTGTTGCACATTCTAGTTCAGTGTTTCCTTGTTCAAAGAAATTATTGGGAACCATGAGAGTGAACTTGAGGAGATCACCCCGATTGACTTCATACTTTTTCAGGGCAATATCCGTATCATTCTCATCCGTAATCACTAGTTGTAGTGTTTCGCCAAAAAGCCACTCTGTATTCGCACTATCCCATGAATCCACGTCAGACATCTGATTACGATGCCAATCCACGTGAATCACAGGATCCGTGGAAGGAAGGTCTTCTTGGGCCAGAGTCAAAGAAGGAATTAACGCAAAACTTGTAGCTACAAGTAGGCAAATAGCAAGAGCACTCCAAATTCGTTTCATAGCTCGAATCCCCGCTAAAGGATGTGTTGCTTGCCTAGAACAACGAAAACGCGAATAAAAAGCTTAGTTAGCGTAAAACAGAGCTTTTCCGTTACTTGAAGATATCGCAAGGGATTCTCAGAATATTTTTTCAGTATTTGATAAAGGATGGCGACAAGCTTTTGTACCTTAATTTGTATCAGCGTAGACCAATAACCTTACGGGGATTTGAGTCAAATGTTTAAAACAAGTTCAGAATATTTTCCTAAAGATGAAAAGGTCCTCAAAGACATGCCCTGGGTAGGACGTGTCGCTTTTGCGGACATGAAAGAAAAAGTCAAAGAAATCTCAACTCGCCCCATCATGTGTAGCAACTGTGGTGGAGCACTAACTAATCCCGATCTTATCCAAACATCTCCCACGAAAGGAAAGACCTTTCAATGCGAATTTTGTGGCACTGTCAACGTCATTCCAAAGGAATTGATGCCGGGGACTGATCTCTCCGAATTTGTTTTGGGGCAACTCGCCCATGCTAAGCCCATTACCGAAGATACACTACTAGCCGTAATTGATATTTCAGGTTCCATGGGTGGTGGGAAACTTGCAGCGGTCAAAGAGTCGCTGATTCGCACGGTGACTGATTTAAGTGTTAATGCTCCTGAAACCACCTTCGGCCTTCTTGCCTTCCACAGCGATGTCTACTGTTATGATGAGAACATGAAGAAAATCTTCACACTCGAAGGGGATATGCGGTATAGTGTGGATGAAATCATCAAAGCAGTAGAGAAGAAAAAGAAAGACGTGGAATTAAAACCCCTGAAGAAGACGAAGAAAAAATGGGTTTCCAACATCCAAAAACTCCGCGATATCGACATGACGGCCTTGGGTCCTGCTATGGTCGCGGGATATGTCATTATGAAAGATCGAGGAGGACGGATTATACTCCTTACTGATGGTCTAGCAAATGAAGGCGTGGGAGCTCTTGAAGGGTCATCCACAACCGGAGCTCAACTGTATGAGGACCTGGCCATCAAAGCTGCGAATTCGAGCATCATCATCGATGTGGTGGGTATCAAAGATCCCTCCGCTTTTATGGCCTTAGAAGCACTAGCTGTAATGCCCATGCAAACCGGCGGAACCATGTACTATGCACAAGCCTCCGAAATTGCTGACGCTATGAGCTCCTCAACCGGTGGTAAAATCGTCGCCCGCGGCGTGAAAATGCGTGTTATCGCCCCCGAAGACGTGGAACTCGTAGAAGTAAGTGGACTAGGTGGTGCAGAAGCCGATTCTCTCAGGAAGGGAATCCGCATTGGCTCAGTCACTGAAGACCGCGAAGTCTACGTTCGTCTCAGCCCTTCAGCCAAGGTGAAAGAGAAAGAGGTTCCTATCCAAGTGCAAGTCTCCTATATGGATGAGGAAGGCAATCAACGCATGCGCGTGATGACCAAACGTGTGAAAGTCACCGATGATGTCAAATCCATCATCGAAACCCTTGATACAGAACTTCCTGCCACTTATGCAGTACAACGAGCAGGTGAAGAGCAATACCGTGGCGAAGTAGCCAAAAGTAAGAAGATCCTCGAAAATACTCAAAATGCCTACAGAGCTGTACAGAACGTCGCACCAGCATCCAAAGCTAAAGCCTTTAAAAAAGTGGACAAGGTCCTTGACGAGGAAATCGCGGAAGCAGATCAGGTTGCTGAGCGACAAAAGGAAGAGATGAGCAAACGCTCAGTTGTTGGAGTAGCCCAAGCTGCACCGATTGCTGATGAAGATGCGGCAATGAGCATGCAACGAGCACGGAAGTCTAGCAAGGAGCTTTTCGAAGACGAAGAGTAACCTAACCTGGGGTTTCACCACTGGGGAGGTTAAGTCCCCACATTTGGACATATCCTGCAATAATGTCAATCACTCCCGAGCGGGGAAAGTGTTGTTCGAAAATCTGAGTAGCTTCCCAGTTTCAAACATGCAAACTATTTTAGGCAAGATTACCTCATGAATTCTCGTTCAGGTGTCTAGTGTGTGGAGAAAAAAAGAAGAAGCAGCAATTAGTGAATTACTCAACGAATATACACAGACCATTTTAGAAACTGTCAGAACTCTGAGCCTTTACCTTGACACAATTTTGAAGAAGAAGCCAAAGAAACGTTTAGAAGAGGAAGAAAAAGAACTGGCAGAACGCGTACTCAAGCTTGAATCTAAGGCCGATAGGATTGAAATGGAAATCGATGAGAAATTGCGGACAACGGCTTTGCCCGTGACGAGTAGTGAGCGATATTCACTGGTTGAGAAAATGGACAGCATTGCCGATCGGAGTGAGATTGTTGCCCGGAAACTCCGAATTATTGATGAGCCCATTAAACTGGAAATCAAGGAAAAACTAAGTGAAATGGGTCATAATTGCTTAGAGGCAACAGAAGCTGTTGCGAATAGTATTCAATTTCTCGGTTCGGATTTTGACAAAGCTAGGGAAAAGGCACAAAAGGTGCGACCAATTCGTAAGAAGAATCGACATGTTGAGTTTGAAACGCTAAGAGTATTGGTAAAGCATAAAATGAAAACTTCAACGTTTGTGATATTGCATGATGTGGTGAAGCTCCTTGGAAGAATTGGAGATCTCACCAATGAAATTGCCCACGCAATAATTTCTCTGATAATCAAATACCGATGAGAATTTCAAAAATCGTCGTTGAATCGACTGATTTGTTGAGGTGCGAATCATTGTGCGGTAATTCAGATTAGGGGACCCATCGGTTTAATCAGTGAGTGAAGAGAGAAAAAGAGTGTTAGAAGTTCTTTAGGATAGGTTCGTATTCTTTGAACAGGTACCGCGATATGACATATCGTTGGATCTGGCTAGTACCTTCATAGATCTGGTAGAGCTTCGCGTCTCGGAAGAGTTTCTGAATCGGATATTGTTCTAGATACCCTTTACCTCCGTAAATTTGAAGAGCATCGGTTACAATTTTCATAGCATCTTCGGCACCGACGAGTTTGGCGCAGCTGGAGGCGACATTGGTAATGTTGCCATCGGTCTTTTGGTCAACCATCCAAGCCGCTTTCCAAGTCAGAAGACGAATGGCTTCGATGCGTGCGTACATGTCAGCAGCCATATCTTGGATGGCTTGGAAGCTGCTGATACGCTTCCCAAAGGCATCACGTTGTTTGGCGTAGTTAATGGCATACTCCATAGCGGAACGAGCTAGTCCAGTCGCCATAGCTCCAATGGCAGGTCGCGTTTTGACAAATGTCATCATTGCGAGTAAGAATCCCATGCCTTCAGTTCCCAGAAGGTTTTCAGCAGGGACTTCGGCATTTCGTAAAATTACCGTTGCAGTATCTGATGCGCGATGACCCAGTTTCTTCAATGGCTTGCCAGTTTTGAGCCCTTTGGTGTCTGCGGGAACGATGAATGCAGATAATCCTTGGTGGCGTTCTGTCCCCTTTTGTCGAGCAAATATGACGAAGATATCGGCGTAGTTGCCGTTGGTAATCCAGAATTTATTTCCGTTCAGGATGAAGGTGTCGCCTTTACGTTCGTAACTGGTTTGGATACCAGCGACGTCGGAGCCCATGCCAGGTTCACTAGTGGCAAAAGAGGCGAATCGTAAATCCTTCGAGAAGGGAGTAAGCCACTCCTTTTTTTGGGCTTCACTTCCCCCAAGGATAATTGGTGTCGTGCCAAGATCATTAACGTAGATGGATGTAGTCATGCCTGCACATGCGGCTGAGAATTCCTCGACGACAAGAACAGAGTCCAAGGACCCATAACCAGGACCACCAAAGGTCTTAGGGATGCCCAGATTCATGAGCCCTGTTTTGTGGGCTTTGGCGATGACATCACGAGGAAATTCACCAGTTTGATCATAGTGTTGAGAAACCGGGAGGACTTCTTTGAGGGCAAATTCTCTGGCTTTGTTTCGAAGCGCCAATTCCTCACTTGAGAGTTGAAAGTTTACCATTGCGACCCAAACCTCGAGTTTTCCAGAAGGCGATTGTAGTATTTGAGTGGAACTGTCTTGCTATTCTCTTGTCATCTGATTCCAAAAACTAATTGTAGGAAAACCGACCTTTGTCGTTTCACGGTGGCTATATTGCTGTCCAAAAGCGAAGTTGTAAATCAAGCTCAGACTAACACCGAGAAAGGGTTCCTTTGTTCGGAATCTGTTCTCAAAGCCTTGAGTAAAGCTTTGAACATAGAGAGTGAAATTATTCCTCGAATCGCCACGGGCTTTGGAGCAGGAATTGGTCGTCATGGTGAAATCTGTGGAGCTTTGTCCGGAGCCATCATGGGACTTAGTTTACATTTTGGGAGAGACCTTCCTTCTGAAACTCCTGAAGAAACATCTCCGTACGAGTTTAGCCAAACCATGATGAACTTGTTCGTCGCCCGATTTGGTCATATCCGATGTAGTGATTTGTTAGGACTCGATATTTCGTCTGAAGAAGGGTTGCAAGTATATCGAAAACAGAACTGCTGGGAGACCAAATGTCGTGATTTTGTTCGAGAAGCAACTGGGCTTGCCTACGACCTGCTCGTGGCAAGAAGTCCCGACTCAAATCCGTAATCAAGCCCTCTTGTTCTTATCTCATTTTATTCTAAGTCATTCGAAGTGAAACGGAATAGTAAAAAACGATTGTTGTAATGATAGAACGGGATATCGGGCTTGTCTACTAACGAAGCGGCCAAGCAATCGTGTAAAGAGGCATTAATATCACTCTTGGCAGGAGTGGAGCCTCTCATTCAAGGGGACACCATTTTTCTCGGTGACCTGGAAATAGAAATCACTGCTTCGGGTTACGCAAATATCACGGTTGAACGCCCATGGAATGCTGACTTCTTCACCAAACTATTCGTACGATGGGACTATTATGTCGATGGCACCGAAGCAAGCATCACCGTCAAGCCCAGTGAAAACATCTTCTTTTATGGTGATGACGGTATCCAAGATGTCGCCTTTGGTCCCGAGTTTGACCGCGACCTGCTCTACACTGTTTTCTTGTACATTGATCGCCACTTTCCAGGGAAATATCCTGTCATGCGGCGATGGATGGATCTTCATACCCAAAACTAGTTGACCCTGAAAGGATTGGTCTGCGTTTTTCACTAGTATTGTTTACCAACGTATGCAACCACAGTTGATGGTTTACCGCACATCGGGCAGGGGCCCCATGGTTTTTCATCTTCGTCTAGTTTTACACCACGGATATCTGCACCAGTGGCATCTTTGACTTTTTCAGCACAGGAAAGACCACTCATTTCCAAAGTGCAGAAACTTATTCGGGCCGCCTTGTGTTGGTCGATGATTTCACAGATTTCTTCGAAGGTATTTGCATCTTGGAATGACTTGTCAAAATGTTCTTTCGCCCGTCCCCAGAGCTCTTTGGTGACTGCATCACCTGCTTGTTGAACGGTCTTCACAAGCGTATCTATAGCGATCGTTTCACGAGTTCGTACATCTCGGCGAAAAATCGTGGCAGTCTTGGCTTGGACCTCGCGGTTTCCAATCTCTAACCGTAACGGGACTCCACGCATTTCCCAATGATAATATTTGTCACCTGGTCGTTTCTCAGTGTTATCAAACTGCACACGGAACCCAGCTTTACGTAGGGTTGCTTCAAGTTCACGACACCGTTTTTGCACTGCTTCTTTGGCACCTTTCTTTGGAATCGGAACGATGACAACCTGGACTGGGGCTAGTTCAAAGGGAAGAATCAGACCATCATCGTCACCATGCATGATGATCAAGGCACCATACATGCGACTGATTCCTGGACCAAAGCAGGTCTGCTGGGCGAATTGCTCTTCCTCGTTTTCATCTACATATTTGACGCCGTAAGCACGTGAGAAGTTATCGCCAAGCATGTGACTGGTCGAGTTCTGGATGAAACGTCCATCCGGTAAGACTGATTCCCCTGCAACCGTATAGACAGCCCCGGGGAATTTGTCCCATTGCGGACGCTTCATGATAATCGTCGGAATGGCCAGATGCCCTTCCACGAAACGTTTCGTGATCGACAAATCCTCAAGTACTTGATCTTCGGCTTCCTTTGCGGTGGCGAACACATCATGGGCTTCAATCCAGTAGAATTCTCGACCGCGTAAGAAAGGTCGGGTCATTTTCGTATCATATCGCCAAATGGCTACGCTCTGGTACCGTTTGAAGGGTAGATCCCGCCAGCTCCGAATCCACAGTGAATACATAGGATACATGGCTGATTCACTCGTTGGACGAAGGGCAAGTGGCTCTTCGAAAATCGTATCAGCTCCTGATCGAGTACACCAGAACACTTCTGGAGCGAATCCTTCGACATGTTCGGCTTCTTTGATGAGATTTGATTCGGGGACAAGGGCAGGGAAAATGACGGGGAGATGTCCGTGGCGTTCTAAATCTTCTTCGAGCAACCGGTACATAATTTTCAGGGTCACGGTTGTCCAGGCACGGAACACAACGAGACCTTTGACGCCATAGCGCTGGTCGGAGAGTTCAGCGCGTTTGTTGATTTCGGTAAACCAGTTGGAAAAATCTTTGACCTTATCGTAGTGGAAGGTCACAATTTCTTCCTGGTCAGCTGTTTCTTTCTTAGTTTGTTTCTTTGTCTTCTTTGTCATTTCAGCACCTGCCTTCGAGCGTTCTCACTCATGTGGTATTTTAATACTGAACATAGGAGATGTTGAGTGGTAAAAATTGAGCGGATAGTCTTAGTCAATTGGTTGGTAGTTAGGAAAATGAACACCTGTCATCTGCTCACATCTCTAAGGCATTGACCATGATAGGCTTATAAAAACCCTTCTTTTCATCACGCACATCAATCACTGAATTGGAACCAAAAAGGAAGACCAAGGACCCACTCAAGGTCCTTAGAAAGCTGGGGATTTAATAGAAAGAGGGAGCGCGTTCGAATTGCTGCTTGGGAGGCTTCATTTTCATCGTTTTCTTTGGGGACAAGACTTCAACTAAGTTGTACTCTCGCTGACCCAAGCCCAACTGCTCCCCATGCTTTGTCAGATCATAGGGATTCTTGTACGGACCCCACAACCGCTGAAATGGATGTAAATCGGCTTTGGGATCTAAGTTGGCATGCTTGAAATAGGGTGGAATTTCGCTCTCAATTAATCCTTTTTCAGCAACCATATCGAGGGTGGCTTGTTCCACTGCAATGATGTCTCGGCTCGCGAAAATTCCGATATGGGGCACTACGGCTGGTTGGATGATGCCCATACAATCACAGTGAGGCGTAATATCGATGGCGACGTTGATGTAGAACCGTTTCTTCTCATCAAAAGTATCAATTATGTGTTTAGCAGCAATGGCCATCATTTCTTGAAAGGCTTCGAATTGGTCGGGCTGGAGGTTAAGGCAGTCAACACCTTCATCTGCTTTGATACATTCGACACAATTACCGTAATGACACTGGAAACGCATGATGTTGAGCTTGTGTTTCTCTTTATCGTATGAGAGGGCATGGTAGGGGCAGGCTTCAACGAGTTTCTGGGCATGTTCGGGGGAGCATTTCTTGGAATCCCACCAGGGAAAGGTGTTTTCGACACCGTGAATTCGTTCCCATCGTGAAGGACCAGAGTATCCTCCTAAGGCGATGTTTTTCACAGCACCACCATAGCCACAATTGGCATGGCCTTTAGCGTGGGTGAGATCGATGAGGGCTTCGGCGTCGTGAAGGACACCACCCATTTCGATTTCTTTGACGTTTTTGAAATTTATCTTCACGGGTTTGGTGTACCCGTCTTTGACTCCTGCTACTGGGATGAGGGGACAACCACAGGTTTCTTGGGTATATCCTCGTTCAGCTGCATTGTATACGGCAGTAGGATTGTCGGTGACAAAAGGCCAGCCACCTGCTTCTTTAACAGCTTTGACAATGCGTCGAACGAAAAACACGGGTACAGTTTGATAGCCATCAGCGAAGCCGAGGTGCATTTTAATCGCGACTTTGTCGTTTTTCTCGATAGTGGAAAAATCGAGGTGTTCTAGGAGTTTGTCAAGTTTAGCGCCAAGGGATGCAAATCTAGCGTCTCGACCTTGTTGAATTGATCCAAAATAAACTTTAGACGGCACGTTGTTCACCTGTTAATTTGTCTGTGGGTGAGTGTTTTCAATAGGTTTTCTAATGCTATGAGAATACTGTCTCATGTTGTGTAAAAACCTTTCCCTTTTTTCAGACTAAAAGGGTTGTAGAGAAAAAGAAATGGGGGGCTGACCACCAGTTGTGGTCGATCCCCAAACGGAAAGAATTATACCGGTTTGTTTATCGTCGCTGAAAGAGGAGCGATTTATCGAAGGGCCCTTTATAGAGTGCCTTGGGATTGTGACATTCTGCGAGACCTGCTGGTTCTTTAGCTCGCTTGTCTTCAGAGACGGATACTTTACATTTGTTTAATTCGTATCGGACCATAACTATCACCCCTTATTTGTTGGTTAGTCAGCGTTGTCAGCTGTTTCTGGGTTTGTAAGGTCGTAGTAAACACTTGAAAAAATCAAGGAGTTAACACTGTTAAGTCATGGTGGTTTAAATGCCTTCCCCATTTCTCAGCTACCGAACCAACCAGATTGAATTTATTACGAAAATAAAGGTTATAACCTTGCGAGAATGACAAGGTTCGAAAACACGAGGGTGCCTCTCAATGAAAATTCTAGCAATCTTAGGAAGCCCTCACGGACTAAAAGGAGCCACAAACGAAGTTCTTTCCAAAGTTCTAGCAGCTTGTAAAGAGCAAGGAGCAAAGATTGAAACAATTGTACTCAGCAAGAAGAAGGTGCGATATTGCGTCGGATGTGCTAATTGCCTGTTTCACGGTGACTGTTCAATTAAGGATGACGTACCTGGCATTCACAAGAAGATATTCGAAGCCGATGGAATCATCTTTGCATCTCCTGTTTACCTTGGAACCGTTAGCGGACAAATGAAGACATTTCTTGATCGATGCCTTCCCCTTGGCCATCGTCCCCAATTAATGGGCAAGTACGGTCTTGCCATTGCCGCCTCGGCAGGAATCCAAGATGTCGAGACCCGTGACTATCTCCAGAATGCATTAATGTCATTTGGCGTGTCTGTTGTGGGAGGCATCTGTGGCATCGCCGTAGGTCCCGGATTTCTCGAAGACGAAGAGATTGTTACCGAACATGCTACTCGACTTGGTCACCAACTCGTTACTGCCATTCGTGAGAAGCACAAATATCCCGAAACAGGAGAGCTGCGCCGTGCACGAGCCTTCTTCCGAGACCTTATAATACGCTACCAAGGTCTTTTCCAAAAAGACTACGAATATTGGAAAGAGAAAGGCTGGTTGACGCTTCCTAGAGATATAACAGCCGAAGGAGATAGCACAGAGGACATGGAAACAATAGATTTAGATGATGCTGCAGCAATGGCCAAATGCCGAGAGATGTTTGAACTAATGCCCACCGCGTTTAATCCTGAAGAGGCAAAGAACATGAACGCCACATATCAATTTGAAATCACTTCAGGATCAGACACTTTGGTTTGGCATTTGATAATCAAGAACAAAACATGTGTTTGCGGCGAAGGCAGTGTGAAAAAACCCTCATCGATTGTGAAGTGTTCAGCGTCAGATTGGATTGCCCTGACAGAAGGACGACTCGGAGGCATGAAGGCTTTCATCAGCGGACGCCTTAAGACAACAGGAAATTGGCGACTGCTGACGAAGTTTGAGAACCTATTCACTACCTCAGCTTAAGCCGATAATTATTGAAATGGATGCCAAAACCCACTCGATGCCCAAAAGGGCGAAGGAAGAGCCTATTTTTACGGTGGTAAACTCAAATTCACCTTTGGATGGAGTGGACAACGATGAGTGAGTTTTAGCATCCAGTGCCATAATGAAACTAATTTCGCAAGCGATAAGTGCATCAGACTTGTGTCGGGTTTCTTCACTTTGATCTCCACATTATTGCTGTACGGAATTGAATTGAAAAAGAAGAAGTAATGGGTCTTCCTGTGAACACTGGCCAAGAGGCAGGAAGGGGGACTGGCTACGAGCACGAGTGAGGCTTGTGGACCTACAGAGTGGACAACGGACGTGTGTAGCGTATGTGTTCCGGAAGACCCGAGTTCGTGACATCATCGTGATGGATTGCCCCTAGCCAGTTCGTTACCTTCATGTGATCGCTATTTTACCGACGAGTAAGGATTAAAGAGTAAACGAAGGTATTTTTACTGGAGCCGTTCTTCTTGGTATTTCGTTTTTTGAGTGCCATATTATCACCAACCTTTCAAATTCTGTGTTCGACTTCTACCATTTTGAACCTCGGCGTGAGGTCATGATTTTATAGGCTCGCTTGAAGCTCGGTGTTGAGTGTGGATTGCGACACCCGAGAGCTGCTCGCTCACCGACTCCGATGCGAGCGAAGTTGATTTTTTTCTTTGACATTATTTTTTACCACCGTGTGTCCCGATGTTCTTACGGGATGAGAATACTATCTACTACTATGATATAAATATATCGGTCTTGGAGATGGTAACTATCATATAACGAGAAAATAATACCGTCACATGGTACTCTAACCGCAAAAACACCTGTTTTTTTGCTCCACACAGGTTCTTGCCACATACCAGAAGCATATAAGAAGAAACTTTGGATGGAGAGAGCAGCAGTAACCAACGGTCGGTAATCATGGCTCCTCGAAAAACCCTTTGGCTCACCAGTGCACTGGTTCTTTTCTTATTGGTAATTGCCCCACCCATATGGAATGATCCTCAGCCGATGCGTAACGTATCTGCTACACCCGATTACTGGCCCACAGAGGGTTGGCGTTCAACCAGCCCCGAAGCCCAGGGCATGAGTTCTTTGCAGTTACAGGCAATGGAAGGGTATATTCAGCAACTGACTTGGGGACACCTGATTCGATCTGTATTAATTATCCGAAACGGGTACATTGTCTGGGAATCCTATTACAACCCCAACTACGGGGAAGCCGACCAAGTTAATGTGTTCTCGTGCACGAAAAGCGTGACATCAGCACTCGTGGGGATAGCCCTTGATGAAGGACACATAGCCGGCGTAAATGAAACTCTAGTGAGCTTTTTCCCTGATCGCACCATCGCGAACTTGACCACTGAAAAAGAAGCTATCACATTGCAACAGATGCTGACCATGACCTCAGGTCTAGCCTGGTTTGAATGGCCGTATGGTCCAACGAGTAGTTTCACCTATATGAAGGATAGCGCAGACTGGGTCCAGTACACCTTGGATAAGCCCATGCGATATGATGCCGGAGAGGTTTGGGACTATAACTCAGGAGGATCCCATCTTCTTTCCATGGTGGTGAATCAAACCGTTGGCACCACCACACTCTCGTATGCGGACAGCCATCTCTTTTCGCCCTTGGGGATTACTGATTATCAGTGGGACACAGATCCTCAAGATGTGGTGTTTGGAGGTTCAGACCTGCATCTGAAGCCACGGGACATGGCAAAATTCGGTTATTTGTACCTCAATAATGGTTCTTGGGAGAATAATCAAGTCATATCCACGTCTTGGATTAATGACTCGACCGCTGACCATGTGACGCCATATAATGACACTGATACCACCGGGTATGGCTACCAGTGGTGGATAAATCGTCCAATAGATACCTATCTGGCGATTGGGTATAATGGTCAGCAAATCAATGTTGTACCCGAACACAATCTTGTCGTCGTGTTCACTGCATGGTTCGAGTACGCCTCTTTTTCCACCATTATGGAAGAATACATCATCCCTGCCGTGGGTTACCAACCACCCGTGGGTCCAAGTTTTCCACTGACCTTTGAGCAAATCATCAATATCGGATTTGTGATTATGAGCGTTGTTGTCGCAATTCCACTCTGTCTTGAAGCCTTCATTCAAATCCGTAACCGACGTCGGTCCACTGACTCTGAAGAGCAGTCTGAAGAAGATGAAGCACCAGCCCAAAATGAGTAGATGTTCGCCTACTTGAAACAAGGTTGGAGCTTTTCAAAAATTTTCGGATTCTTAAGACCGATTGCGAGAAAACTGACCAGATTGAGCACCTTGGATTTGTACTTCCAATCAAGTCCAGTGAATAAATCAATCATATCATCATCGGCGTCTTCTAAGAGACTGATGATGTATTTGTTACCGACAGCTTCAAACTCATTCATGAATTTGACGATACAATTTTCGTCAGTCTTTTCAGCGCCGACGATTTTGCTGAGCATTTGTGACATTACACCAGCTAATTCTTTACCGTCGTCACAGTTCCAATATTCCTGTTCGCTTTGTCCTGTAACGAAGGCTTCTGCTGTTCGTGAAAAAAGGGTTTCAGTGGCAGTTTTGCCAATAACTACACGTTGGCCTGCAGGAACAACCAAATCGGCTTTTTCTAACACTTTCAAATACCGGTAAATGGTTTTATCAGATTTTGCTTCGATTTCATCTGATTTTTTCGCTTCATCTGCATAGGCTTCTTCGATTTCCCGAACTGTCATAGGACCTTTCCGGAGAACCAGGATAATTGGTATATGATTTGGATCTAATAATACTTCATTTATTTTCGAATCATATATAATTTTAATGCGTTCGGGTGTGAAGGTTAATACATCTTGATGGGCCATGTTCGTCACCTGATTATTCTCAAAGAGAGATAGTACGGTTTTTGTTATTAATCTTTTTATCTCACGTCGTGAGAATATTATATCTTGAAGAATTTTGTACGTTAATACCTTTTAAATCTATTCTTCTAGCAAAGAAACCTCACCAAAGCTCAACCCATAGAGGTTATTGACCACTTCATCGATTTCTTGGTCAAGCCCTTTAGTCAGATACTTTGGATTTTGGACAACCAGCTTCGAGAGATCAGCGATTTGCGCTTCTTGATGCTGTGTTGGAGTTGCTAAGGGGATTTGTTGGAGGTAGGTAGCATTGTAACGGATGTAGCCACTGCGAAGATGAGTGGCAACAAAAAGGAGAGAGAAATAGGCATTGATTAGGCAGGAGTTGAGGAGACCTAACATGAAGTAGGGATCATAGGGGGTTCGAGTCTGAGTGATGTAATATACACGACCCAGAGCATGCCCGGATTGGTCGAGGGCAACACGGAGTTGTTTAGCCATTCCAGCAATGACTAGTTTGGGTTCTTCAAAGTCACGCCATTGATCAGGTGAAACGAGGGTCGGCGTATACGAGAGGAATTTCTTCCGTCGAAGACTGTACCTTCGGACATCACCAGCATTGAGAAAGGGGAGTGTGGAGCGTTGGAGCTTCTTGCTGAGATTTTTGAACGCTGAGATGGAGATGAGTTGTTTAGTGAAACCTGTTTTTGCGATGCCACATCGAATATTGCAGGCTTGACCCAAGGGGATGGTGTTGTGAAGAAGTTTTCTAATTACAGAGAATTTCTCTTCAGTAAGGGCTGGAGCAAGGATGGAGTTGGGGAGCGTCGTGTAGTAATGTTGAGGAACATGGTTGAGTGTTAGGTTTTCTGATACAAGATCATCTGACGATGTGGGAGGTGATGGGACACGCACTTTGTTCTGTCGTACTTCTCCAGGAGTGCGTGGTTTTCGGATTATGATGATGTGGGGATAGGTAGCGGCATCTTCGAATACGTTGAGATGAGAGAGGTCGACCATTTGTTCGATGACATAATTGTTAGCAATGGTGCTTCGAAGGACTCGACCATAATCGGCGGCGAGGATCTTATTACTGATGACGAAGCCCAGTCGCCCCCCGGTTCGAAGCAGAGATAATCCTAATTCGATGAAGGGGACGAGAATATCGAATTGTTGGTGGACGGTTCGATATCGGTTTCGAATGTATTCTTTCATGTCGAGTTCCATGGCTTTAATGCCAAGAAAGGGCGGATTACCTACGATGGCGTCAAATCCTCCATCGCGCATCACCCAGGGATAGACCCGGTGCCAATCGACAGGATGTTGTTTCTTGATTTTCTTTCCAAAGATGCGTTGGGCGTTTTCATCCGTTTGGATAAGGCTGTTACCAAGTAGAACGCGTTGAGAAAAGTCGGAGGGAGAACCCAGAAGTTTCTTACTTGCCTGTTCGAGGTGCTGTTGACATTGTTTGAGGGCTTTTTTGTCCACATCAATACCATGAATGCTGTCGACAATGCTGCGAAGGAGTAACCGTTGATTGGTTGACGGAAACGTTTTGACTTTCTCCGAAAGGAATCGAAGGGCTCCGAGAAGGAAAGCTCCATCCCCACAGGATGGATCGAGGACCGTGAATTCACCGAGGAGCCTGTCAGGATCTTCGTTGAGCGCAGGTCCCAGTGTGTGTCGAATGATGTAATCGACAGCCCATTTAGGCGTATAGAATTGCCCTAATCGTTTTCGCCGAACTCGCCCACTCTTCCGCCCTTTTGCTGCCATAAACCCTTGTTGCCTCCATGAAATTATGGTCTCTGCTTTGTTCCCTTATTCATTCCTCTGAGCTTTTATTACTTAGTTTTTCTCTTTGTTGAGGATTTTGATTTAGACCTTTTGACCGATTTGGCATTCTTAATGATTTGTTCAGCATTAACAGGAGAAATGTTGAGAATCTGGGCAAGAGAGTTTGCATTTGCCCGGGCGACAAGTTCAGGAGTTTCATAGCCTGCATCGCGTAATTCTTTCGCTTGCTTTTTCGTTATACCCTTAATCTTAGTGAGCTGGGCGATTTCAGTCTCGATTTGCCCTTCAATACTCTTCAGGGACGTATCCACTTCTAAATCTCGAATCGCTCGGCTTACTTGACGACTGTCAACGCTAACATCAATATCTTCGACTTTGCGTTCATTCCAGACGACTTCCCGAGCATTTGTGAGAGGAAAGATACTAATCAACACAAGTGAGGCAGCAATCGGATAAATAAGTAAAGAAACAGTCGAAAAGGATGATAAAACGAAGATGCCCCAAAGTACTGCCCCAAGTAGTCCCACTAGAATCCAGCCAAATGCGGAACGCCGCCCCTTCATTCGAACTGATCCAACTTCAGCCCAAACGAGCCAAGCCCCCACACCAATTATGAAGGCAATAACAAAAGCCTCCAAGACAGAAAGTAGAATCGAAACCTGAAAACCAATTACAAGATCCAATTTAGCTCCGCCGAAAATACAAAGCATTCCGAGAAGAAGAGTTCCAATATTGAAGACCATCTTTCGCCCCAATTTATCAGGAAGAAAAGTGAAGACAAATATAGTCCCTCCAAGGCCAATCAGAACTAGTTCAGCTGGAACGGGACCTATTGAGTTCAGACTATTAAACAAATATCGAAGGTGAATAGGTGTTGCCCACACATAGAGACCAAAAGCAGCAAGGTAAATTGCCCACCAAATTGCGTAAGGGAGAATTGACCCTGGAACCATATATGTTTGTAATTCTCCCTTCCAAGGTTGCACAATGAAGGCAATGAGAAGGAAAAGGAGCATCAATCCAGCTGTGATTGCAGGTGCAAACGTTGTTGGGATTGGAAAGCCCCAGAAGAACGATATGAGCCCCGCGATAAACAGGATGACTGCTGTTACGATACCCACTACATGACCGCGATGTATACTCGAGATTAGTTGATTGAGAAACACCGTAAAGATGACAAGTGTGCACCCAAAAAGAAAAACGATGAAGCCAATGATAAACAGTCCAAAAAGACTGAACCAGAAATCAATGGGGAAAAGCCATTGGATAATCCCAATGACCAAGATGACTGTTTCTAGAGCTACTAAGATGATGGTTCGTCCTCGTAATTTGTCAGCGATAAAGCCACCTGTAAGTAGCCCAAAGAGTAATCCGACAATTGGTGAAAGAATGAACAAGGGCTCTAATAGAATAAGTGGGCGCATAAATAGAAGGAACGCAATTACCCATGCAATTGGGAGAGCGAGGATTGCTGCTGTAGCCCAGTTTTTATCAATATTCATTAGGTGCTTCTCCCTTAATGCCGCGATATTCCGTCAGAACAATAGAATGAAGATATTATAAGCGTTTCAATGCGGATGCAGCTTTCATAACACAAAGGTTAATCAATACGCGGTTTTACTACTGGTCAGAATTTGGTGACTCTACTTGCCTGTAAAAGAAATTATCGTCCTCCGAAAAGGGGGTATGCCCTTGTTTAACTTCGCACCAGATGGAGCCCCGAAGCTTGATGCTCTCGTTGCCGGATTTCTCTCAGCTCAAGCGGGGTTTGCAGAGGAGATTGGAGAAGGCCAGATTCAGGTCGTCACCTTTGCCGAGAATAAATTTGTTTACGAGAGCCGGGCAGATATGCTGTTCATTATTGTGATTGGGCAAGAAGATGATGAAAACATCTACCGTGTGATTATCAAAGAGATTGCCCAGGCTTTTGAACAGCAATATCGTGAGATTTTGAAAAAAGCAGTGGTCTCGTCTCATTTGTTTGTTGGGTTTCGCGAATATGTCATGGAAATCCTTGGAAAATACGATAAGATTCCTGAAATCCAGCAGCGATATCCCAGTGCAATTCTGCCTCCGGAAATCTTTCAGAAAATCGAAGAGCTTCTCAACATTATTGAGGGAAAGCAAGGAATTGTACGAACCGCTCTTCTTACGAGTGATGGCTTTGTAATTTCTTCCAAGTTACAGCAGCATGAGCTAGAGGTCGGATCAGGCCAAATTCGCCAATCGCGGAATATGGAGCTTCCGAGCTATTTTGCAGTGGCTCAAACCACATTAGAGGAAGGCACTAAACTCTTCGTGCATCAGGTTAAATCCGATTTAGTTCTTCTTGTTATCATCCGAGAAGATATGAAGGTTGGTCGTTGCGCGGAAGTGATTTCACCCCTCATCTATGGATTGGGGAATGTTGACTATTCCAGCATGGTCAAAGTCCAACCGAAAACAAAAGGAGCAGAGACATTCTCTGAGTTCGATGTTTTTACCTCTAATCCCGCGATGGAAAGCACACTGTTTGCTGAAAGTACGGGACAAGCGCGGGAATTTGAGAACCTCTTTGGAAATGCCGGTCGAGAGGTTCTCCAAGCCATTGATGGTATCTCAACTGTTGAGGAAATCCGAACCCGAACCGGTGTCCATGGCAGACAGCTCTCTGAGATTCTGAGCTATCTTTCCAGCCGAGGATATATCCGTCGTGTTCAATTTTATCCGAAGCTAGTTGCTAGCGACCGAAGGTTTCTCGCTTATCTTGAAACCGTTGGACTTCCTCGAGACGAATACAAGATCCTAGAGGATGCCAAATCTTACTGTGATGGTAATAATTCCACCACGGATATCTCTCAGCGGATTGGGGTTGACGAAGAAAAGCTCATTGTGGTATTGCGGAAATTAGGCGAAAACGTTGAATGGTTGACCTAAACCAATGCCTTAATAACGCGAAATTCTAACCTCGAATCTAGAGCCAAAATTCCAAGATCTATTCTTGAAGTGTTGTAATTCCTAAGGTGGAAAACCCGATGGGCAAAATTGTCACAATCCACAGCTTTCGCGGAGGTACAGGCAAAAGCAACATAACAGCCAACCTTGCCATGTACACTGCCATGAAAGGACGAAACGTCGGGGTTATCGACACTGACATTCAAAGTCCAGGATTACACGTGCTCTTCGGTCTTGCTGGAAAACGGTTCAAATATACACTGAATGATTATCTCCGAAAGAAATGCACTATCGAAAAAGCCGCCATCGACCATACGAAGGCTATGAACCTCAAGACCGGCAGTTTGAATGTTATTCCTGCCAGTTTGAACGCGGATGACATTTCCACCATTATTCGGGAAGGGTACGAAGTAGCAGATCTTCGCCGCGGTTTTAAACGCATCATGCAAGCAAAAGACCTGGATTACCTGTTTATTGACACACACCCAGGTTTGGACCAAGAAACGTTGCTCTCCATGGCAACCACCGATTTGCTCTTTGTGATTATGCGACTAGACCAACAGGACTTTCTCGGCACAGCCATCACGCTAGCCCTCTCAAAGAAGCTTGGCGTTCCCAAGACCTACATTGTGTGCAATAAATGCCCGGGAATTTATGACTTTGACAAAGTCAAAAAGGATATCGAGCAAGAATACGGTTTTGAAGTAGCCACAGTAGTTCCACTTTTCACAAGGCTCATTGAAATGGGGAGCCGACAAATCCTCGTGCAAGTAAGCCCCAGTCACCTGTTTGCTCAGAATATTGACCAATTGTTCAAGCGTTGCGAAGCGACCCTCAATAACCAGAAAATCTAAGAAAAGGTGGCGGACGCCCACTTTGGCGTCCATATCATAATTTTTCTAGCGTTGACGTCGACGGTAGATTACACCAAGACTGACAGCAAGTATTGCTCCGATGGCAATGGCTTCGATTGGAAATCCCGGAATTCCTGGAATTGGTGGAGTGATACCTTGGGAATCCACTGTGACTTGGTCGGAGGACGTTCGACCAGACCAGTCGTATACAGTCACCGAAAGGACGTGATTCCCTGCACCGAGTCCACTGATGAGGGTAGACATACTTGGTCCTTGTACAGTAGTGTACAAAATTCCGTCAATGTGCACCTCGGAATAATGGTATCCAGTTTGCCCATCTGATGCCATCCAAGTTAGTGTGAACGTCGATGGAACACTATCACCACTAGTGTGAGATGTAATACTGGCGGTTGGATCAGTGAGATCGACATGGATTGTGATCCAATCACTCTGAGCGTTCATGTAGAGGT
>JAEOSV010000295.1 GCA_016840185.1 Candidatus Hermodarchaeota archaeon
GGGGAAACAGTTACTTCTCCGCCTAGCCATTCAAAGGTGGACCCTAATGTCACCCGCCAAGCCAAAAACTCGTTCTAAGAAACCCTCTGTTGAATCCCTCGAAGCGATTTTCGAAATCCCAGGCGTACTAATTGTAGGTCTGGACAGGCAGGGACGTGTCACGCTTTTCAACAAGGGGTGTGAGAAACTTTCTGGGTACAAACGACAGGAAATCTTAGGGAAATCTATCTTCACGACCTTGCTGCCCAAAGACCAGTTATCTGAAGTTCGTGACGTTTTCAGGGATCTTAAAGAAATGAAAATGCCGTCTCTTTATGTAAACGACTGGATTACTAAGAAAGGGGAGAGACGAACTATTGAATGGCATAACACCGTGGCTCTAGACGAGAAGGGTGAACTCGAAAGTACGTTCAGTATCGGTGTTGATGTCACAGATAAGAAGGCGGCAGAAGCCACTTTACTTCAATTAGAAAAGGCTATAGCCAGTTCTCCCAGCGGCGTGGTTATTACTGATCTTGAAGGAAGAATTACTTATGCAAATCAAGGTTATCTGGACATCATTGGTGACCTTGGGAAGAAGGAACTCGTGGGTACTGATGCAATGAAAGCCGATTTTGGTAGGGAAATCGGCCCACAAATCATGGTACAACTCCGAGACAAAGGATTCTATAGTGGGGAATACTCGCGCTATCGAAGCGATGGACGCTTGATTGACGTACATATTCTTGCAACCCTAATTACAGATGATCAGGGAACTCCCACACACCTCATGGCAACCATTACTGATATCAGCAAATTGAAAGAAGCAGAAGCCGAATATCGCCATCTATTCGAAAGTATACCTGTGGGATTATTCCGCACTAAACCTGGGGCAGGTGAAATTCTCGACGCGAATCCTGCCTTGATCAACATGCTTGGGTTTCCTGATAAAGAATCACTCATCAAAAAACAAGCCTCCTCGTTCTATGTTCATCCGAATGCTCGCCGTCAATGGGAACGAAAAGTCGCCCAAGATTCTGTCGTTCGGGGGTTTGAAGCTGAATTTCAGCGACTGGATGGTCGTATCATTTGGGTTCGACTTAGTAGTCGTGCGGTAAGAAATTCGCGAGGAAAGGTAATCTACTATGAGGGTACCATCGAAGACATCACTGATCGAAAACACGCCCAAGAAGCTTTAGCTGAAAGCGAAGAACGCTACCGCCTTTTCTTCGAAAACCTTACAGATGTTCTGCTTCATTTTGATAACAACTTGAAAATCATAGATGTCTCACCATCCATAGAAACCCACATGGGATATCATCCCGATGAATTAGTAGGTAAATTCTATCCTGGTTTAGGGCTGATTCCCGATGAGCTTCTTCCACAAGCCTTGGAAAATACCAAGCGCTTGTTTGAGGGCGAGCAAGTTGGTCCTGTGGAATATCCCTTTAGAGCCAAAGACGGTTCTCGTGTGTGGGGAGAAGTAAGTAGTAAACAAGTTTATCGTGACGGGGAAATCGTTGCCCTTTACTCACTAGTTCGTGATATTCATGACAGGAAACTAGCTGAAATTGAATTGAGAAATATAAACCGTGATCTCGAACTTTATGCCTCACTACTTCGGCATGATTTGGGTAATGATTTGCAGGTCATTTTCAGTACGACTGAGGTTGCTCAAATGATGCTCGCGGAGGATTCGGAGCTATCCGAATTTATCGAGGCTACACGGGCGGCTGCCGAGCGGATGACGCGTCTTCTTGATGTCTTTGGGCGTCCAGATAAAGAAGCAGAAAAGGAAATTGTTGCCCTCATTCAGCGAGTGGCGAAAGAAGCGATGCAGACTCATAAGCATCTCACAATCAAGGTCAAAGCTCCACAAAAACTCAAAGGAATACGAGTCACTGGTGGACGACTTCTGCCCATGGTCTTTGTCAACTTGTTTAGAAATTCCGCTCAGCATGCTGGTGAGAGGCCCAAAGTCAGTGTGAAAATCACCCAAAAGGGAAACCATATTCAAATTGATATAGTAGATAGTGGTCCAGGGATCCCAAAGAAGCAACGAGTTAAACTTTTTATCCGGGGTACAACTTCCAATGGCGGGGGATTGGGACTCAACCTGAGTAAACGAGTTCTTGAGGCCTATGGTGGATCTATCGAATTGATTACGAAACCAGTGAAAGAAGGGGCGGCTTTTCGCGTCTTACTTCCCATAGAGCAATCTTAGTGCGAAAGAATTCAATGTAATGAAATGAATGCACACTAGGACACGTATTTCTCAGGGTCTTTATCAAATTCAGTTTTACAGCCTGGTGCACAGAAGTAGTAGGTTTTGCCCTTATACTTTGACGTCCATTTTGCTGTTCGTTCGTTGACTTTCATTTTACAGATTGGATCAATTGCCATAAGGTCCACCTCGCCAGTTGGTTGAATATCGGGGGAGTATGCAACTGCATTATTTATATATATCGGATTGGATATATCCAAGTCGTTACAAAACCGACCAATTGTGTGACCAACATGAGTACACAACCCCTTGAGACCGTTTTAGACGATCTCGCGAAATTCTACATTCTCCTGGTACTCCACGAAGGAACCTGTCATGGCTATGGTATAATCCGAAAATACCATAATCGGACGGGGCGGTCACTCAGTGCCGGCACCCTTTATCCCTTCTTGCAACAACTTGAGCAACAGGACCTCGTCAAATGTGAGGATAAACCCGTCGGAAAACGCCCTCGACGTGAATGCTGTCTTACGTCCAAGGGTCGTCGTTCGGTAAGTAATCTCCTTGAACGATTTGCATCAATCACAGCCGTCGCTTTTGAATCAAATCTACAGGTGTGCGCCAGTTGTGGTTGCAAAGTCTATGAAGGTGCCCATATCGAAGAAATTAACGGAAAACATGTGGCATTTTGCTGTCATCATTGTGCTGGAGCATATAAACAGCAGATTCGGAAATCAATTTAAGGAAAAGGTAGTGAAGAACGGTGAACGAACAAGAGAAAAAGGACATGGAAACAGAACGTATTTCTTTGCGCATTGATGGAATGCACTGTGCTGCTTGTGTCGCCACCATTGAAAAGGCATTACTCCAACAGAAGGGTGTTGAGAAAGCCTCGGTGAACCTCCTCGAAGAAAAAGCCACAATTGAATATATCCCGGAGCAGGTATCACGAGAAGCACTAGAAGAGGCTGTGGCATCAACAGGCTATACACCGAAACGCGCTACCATGACACTAACCCTCTCTCCTACACCTCGCTCCGACGAATGGTCTTACATTAAAGAAACAGTCGAAGCTATTGATGGAGTTCTTTCAGTTTCAGAACATGTTATGTCTGGGCGATTAGTCATCGAATATGACGAAGTCCAAGTTACCCTTAAGGTTGTTCGGAAGCAACTCAATACAATTGGTTTTGACATCGTCGCAGAAATGACCACTGATATTGATCGGGAAGCAATGACGCGAAAACATGAAATTCGTTATTATTCCTTACGCCTTACATTTACGGTTCTCATCACCATTCCTATTGTCATAATCTCGTTCTTCCCTTGGCTCATCACTCCCTATCTTCCACCTGGAATCACAACCGCAGTCGTGTTATTCCTTCTAACAACACCGGTCCAATTCTATGGTGGATATCCCTTTTACAAATCCGCGTTAAATGCTGCAAGACACGGGAAAACGAATATGGACACTCTAATCATGCTCGGAACCAGCGTAGCTTACTTCTATTCCGTTGCAGCCACTTTCATACTCCCTAGCCAGGAAGTGTTCTATGGTTCAGCTGCTATGTTGCTAAGCTTCATCCTGTTAGGACGGACGCTTGAAGCCATTGCGAAGGGCCGAACCTCTCAGGCGATTCGTGCACTCATGGACTTACAACCAAAAACCGCCGTGGTTCTCCGTGAAAGTGAAGAAATCATCATACCAACGGATGAAGTCGAAGTAGAAGACCGACTCCTCGTTCGCCCCGGTGCACAGATTCCAGTTGATGCGTATGTCGTTGAGGGACAGTCCTCGGTCAACGAAGCAATGATCACTGGTGAATCCATTCCTGTTAGCAAAAAGGTGGACGATGATGTTGTTGGTGGCACCATTAACGAAACCGGAATTCTCATTATCGAAGCCACAAAAGTTGGTTCGGATACGGTTCTAGCCCAAATAATCAAAATGGTCGAGGAGGCACAAACCCATAAGCCCCCAATTCAACGAAAGGCTGATGCCATAGCAGAGAAATTCGTACCCTTCATCATCTTATTATCGATAATTGTGTTCAGCGCCTGGTTGATTTTAGGTACATATACACCTTGGTTTCCTGGGCTTACTTGGGTCACGGCTTTAGGTTTTTCAATTGCCGTATTAGTCGCAGCTTGTCCGTGTGCTTTAGGGTTAGCAACACCGGCGGCACTCATGGTTGGAATTGGTCGCGGGGCACAACTCGGTATTCTAATCAAAACTGGAGAAGGATTGGAAGTCATTCCTCAAGTAAATAAAATGGTGTTTGATAAAACTGGCACGTTAACCACTGGAAAACCTACTGTGACTGACATTATTCCCGCTGGTGATATCGATTCGAAGGAGGCCCTTACCCTCATAGCCACAGCGGAAAAATACAGTGAACATCCCTTAGCCAATGCCATCGTGCAATATGCTGAAGATCATGATGTTCAATTCATGGAGATTGATGACTTTGATTCAATTACTGGAAAAGGCGTAAAAGCTTCTGTTTCCGGGTTCACCATCGATGTGGGTAATGACACATACATGCAAGAAAGCCGGGTGGATATCGGAGAACTGGAACCACATCTGGCGCAGCTGCAAAAGGATGGGAAAACCACTATTTTTGCTGCAAAAGATGGAAATCTCCTCGCGTTAATTGCGGTAGCAGACACGTTGAAGCCGCATTCTGCTCTCACTGTTGAACAGCTACAGAAGATGAACATTGGTGTGGTGATGCTCACTGGCGACAAACTTCGCACGGCTGAAGCAATTGGTCGAGAAGCAGGCATTACAGAAGTTATTGCCGAAGTTCTTCCAGGGGATAAGGCTCAGAAAATTCAAGATCTCCAAACTGAAGGACACACGGTAGCAATGACTGGTGATGGAATCAATGATGCACCCGCATTAGCTCAAGCAGACGTTGGGATTGCCCTCGGTTCAGGTACTGATGTATCCGTTGAAACCGGAGATATTGTCCTTGTACGTGACAATCTCCTCGACGTGGTGGCTGCAGTACAACTCGGAAAAAAGACCGTATCAAAAATCCGACAAGGCTTCTTTTGGGCGCTCATTTACAACATTGTACTTCTCCCAATTGCGGCGGGTGTTCTCTATCCCTATGTTCACCTGCGCCCTGAGTGGGCTGCCCTCGCCATGGCGCTATCAAGTGTGAGTGTTGTATCCAACGCTCTCCTGTTGCAACGGTTCAAACCTCTACCCATATCTGTTGAATCTACAGAGGTTGCAGGTCTAGAATCTACAAAACCCAAGAATGCCATTGACCCAATCTGTAAAATGAAAGTTGAAACTACAACTGAGCTCCACAGTGACTACAAAGGAAAACGGTACTTTTTCTGTTCATCTCACTGTAAGACTACCTTCGATGCAAATCCAGAGCAATATGAAAATCAAGACATAATCAAAGGGAAACAGTAAAACCAGCTCTTAGTTGTCGAGATTCAGATAACAAATCCAACCAGTATACTCGTTTTTGCAGAAAACCGAAACAGAGACACAGAGAACTGGTGACACACGCAACACTCTTAACCAAATTTTACTCAGCACTCAATGGGCAACGCATGCGGGGATATACTGCAAAACCTAATTCGTACACTAAAAAATTCCAAAGTGAAACGGACAGTGCATTCAATGGCTTCGATCTTCATCGTTGATGACGAAGAGAATCTTCACCAAATTTACAAAGCTCTCTTCACGATGAAAGGTCACAAGGTAATCGGCTCTGCCTTTGATGGTGACGAAGCGGTCCAGCTCTTTCTCAAAATGGATCCCAAACCCGATGTCATCATCATGGATCATCGTATGCCACGCATGGATGGGATTAGCGCCACGAAAATGATACAGGAAATAAGTGCTTTCAGCAAAATTGTCTTTGTAAGTGCAGATGAAACCGTCCGTTCCGAAGCCATGGAAGCTGGAGCTGCGGTCTTCCAAGTCAAACCTGTTCGAGCTAAAGAACTGTTTGAAATCATCGAAATGATCGCCGAGGATAACTAACTCCTATTCTTCTGAACTCCTTTTTCGGCGGTTCCACACAACGAGTAACCAGCTCCCTCCAAGGATTGCTCCTAAGAGTATTGGGCGCACTTGAGGAATTAGAATCTGAATTGTGAAAGCAAGAATCATGAGGGGCCATCCAATCTCGTCCCCCCACCTTTCAAGAATGGTTTCTTCGCCTTCTTTCCTGTGACCTTCATTCCATCTAAGAAGAACCCAAATGATAACGCAACACACAAGTAATCCCAACACAAAAAGAACCCAATAGACCCAAAGGAGCCACAAACCCAAGAACTGGTCAATAGAGACTAGTGCTCCAACGAAAATTGTTGCAATAATTGTTACGAACAATCGGAGTTTTGATCGAGGAATATCTTCATTCGGTAGTGTGATTTTTTGGAAGGCGTCTCTACTCGGTTGGGAACTTTCAGTCATCATAACGGTCCTCTCGAGCCAATTCGGTAGACCCTGCATCCACATGTCCTACCTTTCGTTGCCAAGCACGGCCTTCACGACCCTCCATGAAATAGAGTTCCGCCGCGGTAATCTCATCTGCTTCTAAGAGCTCATTCAAAGCGTGTTCATCATAAATTTCGCCTCCAGGTCCTACAGTCTCTCGCTGTACTGTAGCTAAGCGTTGTTCAACAAACTCAAATCGAAAAGCAAGTTTTTCTGCTGCAGGGGCATCACGTTTTTTCAAACTATCTAAAATCATGATGCGAATGGTCTCCGGTGGAGTTTCTTCTTTTGAATTCTTCACAACTTCGCTTGCCACTTCGTCTGCTATCCCAGCAGAAACCGGAATCTGGAGCAGTAGATCCATAATTTGTAACTTGAATGGTTGACGTTTTCTTGAAACCTTGGACATTGAGCACATCTCCACTAATTATTGATATGCAATATTGAACATCAAGCCCCCTTAACATATTTCCATCTTACCACAGCCTGAATACCTAAAGGCATCCTCTGACTAATATTCGAACCACTTCGAAAATGGAGATGTCACCTGTGCAACTCGAACAAGTCAGTCAGTCCACTTGGGCCATTGTTGATGGGTCAACCTATGGCAACGTAGGTTGCATTAGAATACCTAATCACGTCGTGGTCATTGACACAGGCATGACTCCTGTAATCGCCAAAGAATTTCATAACAAAATTCAACAAGAAATTGGATCCCCAATCACCCATGTTCTTCTCACCCACTACCATTCCGATCATGTATTTGGTGCACAAGAATTCCGGCAATACCAACTTGTTGCGTCATCAAAGATGGTCGAACTCTATCCAGATCTCCTCAAAGGGCATTGGTCACCGAAGGGTATTGAGGAAATGCGAAAATTCTATGCTGAAAATGAACCTGCGTTCAGTCGACAACTCGAAAACATCCAGATTAATACACCAACGACGACTTTTACTGAATCATTGAGTTTGGGAGATGCCAACGAGATCGAAGTTCGCCTTACTGGCGGTCATACAATCGGGCATTCCACCGTCTATTTTGTACCCGAACGCATCCTCTTCGCTGGTGATCTTGTATTCTGTCAAGAATATCCATACGCTGGAGATCACACAAATAATCCCCCTGAATGGATGAAGGCATTTGAAGCGATTCTTGAAATGCCTATTGAAACCATTGTCCCAGGTCACGGACCACTTTGTGATAAAGGAGAAATCCAAACACATCTCACATACTTTAAAGAACTTGAAAAATGGATACAAGAAAAAATCAATCAACAACTTTCTGTAGACGAGGTCAAACGTGCGAAAGATTCCAGTCCAACTCCACCTTACAA
>JAEOSV010000296.1 GCA_016840185.1 Candidatus Hermodarchaeota archaeon
AACATATGGTATAGAAGAACACCGTCAATGGCGCATCCAAAGATTGAATCTTTTGGGAAACCAGCAGATAGACTAAAAAGAGTACCGTGATGACGGCCATACCATAGGATGAGAGCCATTTCGACAAGATGACAATTGGATCCTTCGCAATTCGCTGTGCGTTGTAATAGAACAGGACAGTTTCATCAATCCCCTCTTGCCACCATAAAACCAGCCCAACGATCCATAACATAGCCCCTAAAACAAAACAAGCGATCCAGATCCTTTTGGCATCGGGCAATTGGATCGGTGTTCCTTGATCCATACTGGCAGATTTGAAGATTCTCATTTTCGCTGATCCTTGGTGTTTTATGCTGACGGCTTTGAGCCAAACAGCGGCGGAAAGTATTGTCAAGAGTCCTTACCCGTGCAGAATGCAGAATCATTATGCTAACTCGGTAATGGGAGTTTAGTTCAACTGGTTGTCTTTTAGGAAACGATATGTTTGTACCGTCACGGTAACACCTTCCCATGGCATGGGCTTCAGCTCCTTCATGAGTTAAGAGTTACCCATGTCTTTAGAATTTGTGTTGCCTATGTCTTGGATGGTTTCATGATCTCGAGATTGTGCTCATTCCGCAGCCATGAGGAATGAGTTTCGTGCCCTATGAATCATATTTCCTATCACTGAAGCACTAATTCCGTAAACAATTACAAATAACCAGTATGGTGGCGCGTTATCGATGACCGCTCGCCTTGTACTTATGCTTGACTCAGCATATACACCTGGCATCCTGTAAATAACACTTTTTGTCCCATTTAAAGTAAAAGACAAAAGCGCTTGATCGATGAATAAAATGACAAGAAGGGAAGCCACTAAACCCGAAATAAGGATGAATAATCGGGACAGATATTTTCGGGTAGACGACATGGTAAGGTATTCCCAGCCCAAGTACGCAAAACCATAACCAATAATCAATGCCATTAGAAGAACGGAA
This sequence comes from Candidatus Hermodarchaeota archaeon, assembly GCA_016840185.1. The sequence goes on from JAEOSV010000296.1 coordinate 978, forward strand.
AAACCAAAGCTCAACTTTGACACGATTAGATACTCAGATAAGCTTCCAACAGGAATCAAGAGTAGCAATGCTAGAATTCCAAGATGCGTCGGAGTTAAATTGTCAATCCATCGATTGAACTTCCCTGCTATTCCAACGCTTGCGCCCTTAAGCTTTCGACCACACCGAGCACAATAATCTGCGCCTGGAGGCCCTTCATATCCACAATTTGGACAAATTGGTCTATCGGACATCTTTCTATCCATCCCTGGTAATTTGTGTACCCCGGCTAACGAACCCCGGTTCAACCGCCCTGGGTGCGTAAAAACACCCAGCAGGCAGCAGGGAGAGACCGCTCATGAAAGCCGTTGTGACCGTTCCGCTAAAAGCGATTGATCCATTTGTCTGCTGACTTCCGGGAGATGCAGAAACGCTCTGCTAATTCGGTAATGGGGGTTTAGTTCAGTTGATCGTCTTCGAGGAATCTCTGGCTTTGTTCCGGCACGGCAACACCTTTCCAAGTCATGGGCTCCACCTCCTTCATCAAGAAAGCGTTACCTATGTCTTTAGATTTTTTGTTACCTATGCCCTTGAATGGTTCACACTTATTTCTGATTTGATTTCATCAGCAAGGACTTGACTATTTCTCATTAGGTCCAAGATCTTCTCGTGGTTTTGCCAATGTAACTCCCATTTACACTCTCCCACGATAGATCTGAAGTCAATGGGCGATCGAGGTCGCCAATTATCGTACGCCTCCAGTCTACCAATGCGCTCATGTAGATTGTCTATTCTTCTTGACTTTGGAGACAATCTAGCGTCACTCAACATCCAGTCCCGCCAATCCTTATTTCCTTTTGATTGATTGCACTTTCCACAGGCGGGAACAAGATTCCCAATTTCAGATATAAATCCTGTTGGCTGCTTATCTCTTACTATTGGCCTTAAGTGATCCCATTCTGTTGACGGATCACCACAGTATGCGCAAACCACACTTTCAGTGGTCATACCAAGACTACTCAATGCTTCTTCTATTTCATCATCGCTAGGCATGATTGATGGAATGATCGAGTTTACAAACGCATTCGTGATACTTGATGTTCTCCCTGTAACTTTCATGGGTGTAGGCATCTGAAACACTCTTCTATCCAAAATAAC
>JAEOSV010000297.1 GCA_016840185.1 Candidatus Hermodarchaeota archaeon
AAGGATGAAGAGTCAGAAACCAAGGAGTGATTTATGATGGACGTAGTTACTGAAATTGAACGTGAACAGATTCAAACTCTGCTTCGGGAAGGCAAGCGTATCGATGGTCGCGGCTTTGATGATATGCGCCCATTCACTATTACATTAGATCAAGTATCCAAAGCTGAAGGCTCAGCCGAAGCACGGTTAGGGAAAAGTCGAGTTTTAGCCGGTGTGAAGATTCAAGTCGGAAAGCCCTTTTCTGATACGCCTGATGAAGGAGTAATCATTACTTCCTCAGAACTTTTTCCAATTGCATCACCAAACTTTGAATTAGGCCCCCCTGGTGAGAAAGCCATTGAGTTAGCTCGAGTTGTCGATAGGGGAATTCGCCATTCAAATACCATAAAACGAACTGACTTATGCATCAAAGCAGGTGAGTTTGTTTACTTGCTAATGGTGGATTTATATATCCTCGCCGATCATGGGAATCTCATCGATGTGGCTTCTCTGGCTGCTGTTGGTGCCCTAATGGATACAAAAATCCCCAAGGTCAATGTCACCGATGAAGGCACTGCGGAAGTGTTGGAAGATACCACTCCACTTAAGATGGGACCCGTGCCCCTGACAATAACGTTCGCAAAGCTAGCTGATAGTATCATTGTTGATCCTAACCTTCAGGAGGAACGGGTAATGGATGGTCGGTTTTCCATTGCATTCGATGGAGACGACACAATTGCTTCAATGCAAAAGTGGGGTGGCGTTCCGTTCACCCGACAAGAAGCCACTGATTGCGTTGAACGTGCGAGCAAAATTGTTAAAAAGATGCGGAAACAGCTTCCCAAAAGGTGAGCACTCTCATGGGACGTACGAAAAAAGTTGGACGAGCAGGGCGCTTTGGCGCACGATACGGTGTTACCCTCCGTCAACGCGTTGCGAAAATTGAGTCCAATATGAAGGTCTTGCACAAGTGTCCCAGTTGCCAAACCAAGGCGGTACGACGGGTTTCCACAGGCATTTGGAACTGCCGCAAATGCGGACATACCTTCACCGGCGGTGCCTACACTCCTGCCACAGATGCGCAAAAGATTCTTCGGTCATTTCGTGAACGGTCGGGTAGTCGGCGATCAACGTGATTGCCATCGGTACTACTCGGAAACCCACTCAACGAATTCGTACATTCATTAAGGAGCTCTCCCGCGTCATCCCAAGGTCAACACGATTAACTCGTGGAAAGCAGGGGTTTGCCGAATTCTGTGAAAATGCCTCGGAGTTAGGGGCTACACGTATCCTTCTAGTTGGAGCTTTTCATGGAAACCCAGGACGTATCGGGTTCTTGAATCAGGTTGGAGAAACTTGGGAATTCTATCCTCCGACAATTATCATCAAGTCGTCTCAGCTTCTCCGAGATGGAGAACACTCTCCACCCCCACGTATCAAAAAGTTAGTAGTCCTCCCAGATGTCCAAACTGATCAACGTAAATCGATGATGTTAGCTGATGCACTCAATGTTTCTTGTATTGATCGGGACTCTCTTTCGAATCTAAACAAGGCGACTGCAGTGTTACGTGTGGGTATCTCCAAATACAAAGCAATGGATTTTGTGTCACCAGATGAAACCCAGTCTCTTGGCCCTTCATGGAAAGTCAAACATTTTCTTACCCGCTCAATAGGGGATCATAAGCGATGGTAAACTCATTTCCATGCACTCTGACAATGGTATTTCATTCTGAATCTCCTTCAAAACAGGAAGTAATTTGGTCAGCCCTTGAACCGGAATTCGCGTCGATAGATTCAAAAAGAGTCAAGTTTCACAGTAAGTCCGACAAGAATAATATTGTGTTTCACCTCACCGCCCAGGATGTAACAGCCCTTCGCGCTGCAGCAACAACGCTTATGCGCCTATATGTGGTGGCTGATGGTGTGCACCAATTTACGGTGAATGAAAATGGGTGAAGAGCTTCCACCGCGTGTTCGTCAGCAGCTTACGCGGGTACAGCAAACACGTGACAGTCTGCAATATGTAACAGCCCTTTTGCTGCAAGTCAAACAGCAACTAGCTGAAACCAAGAATGCCCAAGATCAAATTAAGGGATTAGTAGCCAAAAGCGTAATCTATCAAGCCTCCGGCCCCCTCCTCTTTAAGACAACCAAGACAAAGGCAACCAAGAATTTGAAGGACCAGGTTGAAGCGCTTGAGCTTCGAGTACAATCCCTTGAAAAACAAGAGGCGCAATTACGGAAACAATACGATACACTTCAAGAAACCCTGCGAGGCATGCTTGGGCAACCAGGTGCCGCTCCTGCTGGCTAGTCCTAATCCTTGATAATTTCCGCCCTTGATACCCGATCTTACCGACGGCGGGACCATCCTTGAAACAACTTAACTCCTCTCAATTCCTTAGCACACTATTGGAGAAGACAAAAGATTCGGTGGCCTTAGTTCTACATCAGAGTGCAGATCCCGACGCTATAGGTAGCGCCGCAGCATTAGCCCAACTCCTCCATCTTGAAGCGAAGATTCCATCTAAAATTTATGCAGAAAGCCTGAACCGTTCCGCCAAAAACGTGGCTGCCTACTTCGATATTGACATCGCCGCTCCCGAAGAACTTGCCAGCCATTCAATTGTGATTTTGATTGATTTGAATAACATTGAACAAATGGGTATTCTGGGCTCCAAATTGCCGAAAAAAGATGTTACAATGTTTTGTGTCGACCACCATGCTCCTCATAAAGACCTCCCAAACTTAGCCGATTTTGTTTTATTTGATGATCAAATCCGATCAACCGCAGAGCTTGTACTCCGTCTCTGGAAGGATAGTGCTCAAAAAATGCCAGCCGATGCTGCCACACAGCTAGGCTGTGGACTAGTCTATGATTCACGTCACTTTCATATTGCGGTTCAAAGTACCTTTGAAAACTTCCTTACATTACTCCAGCACGGTGCTGATTATGACCGTGTGCTCAAACTCCTCTCAACACCGTTAGATAAATCCGAACGCGTCGCACGGTTGAAAGCCGCACAACGCGTCGTTGTTTATGACGAGTTTGACCTTCTCATTGCGGCCACAAATATTCGGTCTTATGAAGCAAGTGCATGTCGTGCGCTCATCGGGTTGGGGGCTGACATTGCGATTGCCTGTGCCGTGAAAAAAGACGAAGTTCGCATAAGTGCCCGGTCGACTCTTGCTGTTAATCAAAAAAAGGGACTGGACCTAGCTAGGGATATCATGGAACCTTTAGGGGAAATGATTGGAGGTGCGGGTGGAGGGCATCCGACCGCGGCAGGTGCTAATGGCGTTGCATCGAGTGATCATGCACTGGGGCTTGCTCTCCAACTGCTCCGGAAAACTCTAAAAGCTCGTCGTTCCCAATCTCAGCCGACCTCTGATCAAGGTACTGATGGGTGACCTAGCGTGAGCATTGAAATCAACCAGCTCTCTTTCACATATTCTGGTTCAGACAACAAAGTGCTCGATAACATTTCCCTATCTATTCCTCAAGGGGCTTTCATTGGACTCGTTGGACCCAGCGGATGCGGAAAAACGACACTCGCTCGCTGTTTAAATGGACTGATTCCTCATTTTCATCCAGGAAAATTAGAGGGAACCGTCATTGTCCAAGGATTAAACTCCCAGGACTATCACGCACACGAACTTGCCCAAAAAGTCGGACTCGTATTCCAAAATCCTGAAAACCAATTAATTGCTCCCACAGTGGAACGAGAACTGGCATTTGGTCCAGAGAACCTCGGCGTTCCTCGTGATGAAATCCGTCGGCGCGTTGAAACTCTTATCCACCAACATCATCTTGAATCGCTACGGGATAAAGCCCCTTATGAGCTATCTGGAGGCGAACAACAACGCGTAGCAATTGCCGCGGTTCTTGCTTTACAACCGGATATTTTGGTATTAGATGAGCCCACCGCGAATCTCGATCCCCTCTCAGCCTTTGAAATTCTTCAACTCA
>JAEOSV010000298.1 GCA_016840185.1 Candidatus Hermodarchaeota archaeon
CATCCGAGAGAGCCTGCTGAATGTGAACCTCATCATCATTGCAGTGGGTGATGAATTACAACGCGTAGAAGCCGCCTTACGCCGGTTGACCGATGAATCCCCACGCGGGCACTACATCGGGATCCCGACTCAACGGGATGTGCGTCCAGCGATTGAACAAGCATTTCTCCAAGTTCGCGATATACTCGCGCAAGTCGATGTGGAGGGAATTTCATTCGATACCGAATAAGGAGTGGATAATGACATGGCACGAAGTATCCGAACCAACGTCCTCATCAGCTACGTCCTCCTCGCCCTGCTGTTCATCAGCGTCATCGGTATCCTCTCCATCGGATTCACCGACCTCATCGGCAACACAACCTACGATCAATCCACCACCGCCTTACAAACCCAGATTCAAACCAACCTACAAAGCCAGTCGGGACAAATCGCTAGCATCATCCATCAGAAATTCGAAAACGCCGAATCCATGGTTCTAATGATGGCCAATGAGTTGGAACATATTCTCAACGACTCTCGTTACGGTGAGCGAGAGGTTTACTATGATTGGTTCTTTGAATACGACCGTAGCCCTGGACTGTTCCCCACGGACACGTATTATGACACCTCCTACCAGGTGTGGCTCTCTTGGAGCTACGCTAGCTACTATTTCCCCGGGTCAAATCACACCAATTACTGGCAACGCAGTACACAATTCAATGATACAATAGAGCAAGTAGCCGCAATGGATTACATCTTCCAAAACATCCATGAAAACGCCCCCGATTTCCGTTGGCTGTACATCGCCTTTGCAGATTCCAACCTCTTCATCAATTACCCCGGTAGTGTGGTTGGAGGAACCCTGGCTGAACGCATGGCAGATCCCTACTATCCTACAACCCAACCCTGGTATCAGGAAGTCATCGCCGGACAAGGGGACATTGTCTTCACCGAACCCTATTTCGATGAAATCGATGGTGTACCTCTAATCACAATTGGACGGGCTGTGTATTATCCCAACGGCACTCTCATGGGAAGCATCTGCGGTGATATTTCCATCCAAGATATTGTCGATAAAATTCTTGACTTCCTAATCCTCGACACTGGCTACGCATCACTTATCACGTCAACATCATTGGTCGTCGCTCACCCTGAGTATATTCCCTCGGATCCCTCACAACCCCTTCCCCTCATTAGTGAAGTGGAAATCAACACCGACGATTCATCAGCATTGACCGGTGGTCAAATAACCCAGATTACTTCAGGTAATTCCGATTTACTTTCCTATACTCGGGATGGTGAGAGCCGATACTTGGCTTATACTCCTGTGGAAAAGGGTGACTACATTTGCCTCGTCATTGTTCCCGAAGCTGAAGCTATCGCCTCCGTTGCACCACTCGCTGGACGGATGGCAGCAGCAATATCTACGACAACTCTACAAGTAATTGTACTCATGGTCATCACACTTGTTGCCTCCATTATTATCGGTACCGTGATTGCGTTTTACATCGTAAAACCGATTAGTCACCTCACAGACCTCGCTGTCAGCCTCTCAACAGATAAGGCCAGGAAAGATATTCTTGCAGGTGTCGATCTTGACCCCGAACTGCTCAGTAAGAAAGATGAGATTGGACAACTCACACGCGCCTTTGCCTCCATGGTGGATTCGGTTCGCGTTGAAGAAACAGAACGAATCAAGGGCGCAGACCGGTGTCCAAAATGTACCTCTCCGGTGAGCCCCAAATGGCGTAGTTGTATTTACTGTGGTGCCGCCCTCGATGATGCTGAATGGGGGGTCAGTGACACTGAGAAAGCCCAGCACTTCATAGCAAAGGGTCAATGGAGTGAAGCCGCACGAGTAGGTTCTGATGCAGTTGACCCCCTCCTCCAAGCCTTGCAAGAAGGGGATATCGAAGCCCGTCGTGGAGCCGTAGATGCCTTAGGACAGGTTGGTAAAGCTGGCGTTGAACCTCTCATCGTTGCCCTCAAAGACGATGATAGCTACATCGTCTGGCGAGCCGCAGTGAGCCTAGGACGAATAGGAGACCCCCGAGCAACCAATGCCCTAATTCGCACCCTGAAAGACTCAGACGGATTAGTCCGTGGAGGAGCCGCTTGGGCACTAGGAGAAATCGGATCATCTAAGGGACTCACACCAATGAAACAGGCGTTGAAAAAGGAAGACGATCCTACGGTTAAAGAAGCCTTACAAGAAGCGATTGAGAAACTAGAAGGGAAGAAAAAGCGAAAACGGAAATCCTAAACACTGGTGAAATTTTCCATTATCCAATTCGGAATTTCTTTCCAAACTTGGAAGGGATTGTCAAAATTTATACCGATAGATATCCTTTGGATGCTTGTTTATTTCATTTCATTTTCGTAGCGATAACGCTAAATGCGATGAACCCTTCAACTCCTGCACAGGAGGGACTCCTTAATGGATTGGCCACGACCGAGTGCAACTGCCCAACCCTTGACTAATATCAAGTGGGCGCTGAAAATCCTGTTCGTGGGCGACCAAGGAGTGGGGAAAACTGGGCTCATGTGCGGTGTCTCTGATGGCGTCTATATTGATGGATTCCGCACCAAACTCGGGAGCTCCTTTGGTGCAAAACAATTCAACCTAGCCCCAGCTCGTGTCCAATTACAGATTTGGAATCTAGCGGATTCTCCGAATTTGGTCAAGCTTCGTAGCCGCCTAATTCGGGGTGGTGCAGGCGTCGTGTACGTATTCAGCTTGACTGACAAAGTCTCCTTTGACAACGTAATCAATTGGGTAGATGAGGTTCGTCGAGTGC
>JAEOSV010000299.1 GCA_016840185.1 Candidatus Hermodarchaeota archaeon
AAAGCTCTTCAGGACATCGACAACATCGTCGAAATCTATACTGTAACCGGTGAATTCGATATCATCCTTAAGATCATTTGTCAAAATATCAGATGCTTCGAAGAAATCATTGAACAAATCCGCAACCAAGACTTTATTGAAAAAACACGTTCCTTCGTGGTTCTCAACAAGATACGTGACGGACACTACGATGACATCATCAAAGTATCTTGATGTTGCCTTATCGAGATTAACTTATCTTGCATGGAAACTTCTGGTGAATCAGAACGCACGTAGAGAAACTTAGGGATATTCGATGAGTGTTATATTTTCATCACTGGTTGCGCCAAATCCGATTTCTTTCGCTCTGGCAATCTGTCCAATCTCCCAGACTGGTTGAGTGAGTTTGTTCTGTGCGTTATAGCTCTGTAGAATGCGAACCCCTTCCACATCGATGGCAACCATATCTGGGCTAGCCAAAATAACGTTTGGTGTCTCAATTTGACCTGACGCGGGACCCTTGGTCACGAAGACCTTGCGTGCATCCATCACAACAAGTGTCGGGTTAAAGTAGGAGGCGAGGTCAGCAATTTTGTATTCTAGTTTACGTAAATGCATTTTGAGACGGTCTTGACGTTTCAACAAACCCATTAACACTTTCATACTAGCCGTAAACTTTGCAATGAAGTGCGTTTTCAGACAAGGAGCCACAACGAGTTTTCCCATCTTCAACGCAGGCTCACCAATATGACCGCTTTTCAGATACTTACCCTGAGGAAATTGCTGTTTAATCCATGGATGTTCATCAAGCGAGATGAAATCCGCGTTGAGATTCATAGCCACATCACAAAGTCCGATTTCTTCACCCACATCACGAGTGCAAACACGTTGGGTGGACGCATCCATAATCTGAAGTTTCCCAGCACCCGCAGCGAGCAATGCTTCACCCAAGGCTTGAATGAAATCAGCATCACTGGAAGCGGGATAGGGGTCTGCGGTATTCATGTTCGGTTTGATTGTAACTAAATCACCTGGTTGGATGAATTGACTGAATCCACCAATCAAATCAACGGCTTTCTCGATATTCGTCCGAAGGTTTTCGGAGGCTTGCACTTTGCTAACAAGAAATTTGTTAGATCCTGGTTCTGTGGAAGCATCAGTTTGAGTTGCCAAAAGACTCACCCTTACCTTCTGAAATGTTGTGTCTAATTAAATCCGCTGGCTTTACAACAATAACAAAATGAGTAGAAGAGAATACATTTGCCTTTGGGCTAAGGCATAAATTCAATGGTGTCGACTTCCATTTTGCCCCAATCCACGGTTTTTTCCAAACTTCGATGAATAATATCCAAAGCCTTCTGTCGATCATTGGGATCAATCGCGACGAGTCCAAACGCCCTCACACCCAAGAGTCGCTGTACGAGGGATGGTTTGAGTGCTCCCTTCAAGTCTTGTTTGTTTGCAATGACGACCACCTCACTCGTCAACCCCTGCTCTTGCAGAAAGCCGATAATCTCCTTGCTCTGAAGCACGTTTTCCAGTGTCGAGTCCGTGACGAGGAAGACAATGCGACTCCGTGAAAACAACATCTTCCATAATTTCCGGAACCGTTCTTGCCCCGCAAAATCCCATACTAGCAGCTCGTAGGTGCCAATTCGGGTTCCTTCAACTTTCTGGATATCAATTCCAATCGTGGGAATATACGTTTGAGGCATTTCGCCTCCATTCAGGAGATGAAGCATGGTGGTTTTTCCGACGCCACCATAACCCAATAGACTAATCTTCAACTTGGTGGTGACATATTGGTCGACTTTCGTCATGAACGCTTCAAAGGGTTCTTCGTAGCTGATGACCCGCCGAAACTCAAAGGTTACCTTTTCAATCTTTTCTAAGAGCGTTGTATGTTCATCTACGTTCTCCGCACACAGGATCACAACGCCTCGTCCTAGGGGTTGTCCAATGTATTTCGTCGTCCCGATATCTTCTATCAGGAGTGATTTGCTTTCCTTCACTCGGGCAGCAAATTGCATGACTTCATTTTGGTTCACATCGATGATCCAGAACTTCTTCCGAACGACTATGATGTTTCGTGCATCGATGATGAAGACGTGATGAATCATCCTGTCGTTTTACTCCTGCCTAAGCTAGTGAATACTGCACCATGGACTATTCCAAACTTTCCTTAAGAAAGCTCCAGTCAATAGGAACAGTGGTTTTTTTCTTTCAATTTTTCTAATTAGGACCTGGTCTAAAAGTGAGTTCAGTCTCCTGAAACGTTGACACAGGCTAGTCACAACGTGACCTCACATTGTGAGCCCAAAAAGTGAGTCCGCCTTATATAACGCGGAGACCCGTTCTTTCTTCGGTGACAATCAAAATGCACAAATATCATTCTCGCGAAGGCGCGGACAAGAATCAATCACAAGCGAATCGTGTCAAGTACATCTACTTGTTTGCTTGCCGTAACTAAGACCAATTGGTTGGATGCTTGGACGTTCCCAAAACTCGTAGGGGCTCGAGCAACAGGGCATGGGTCCCTTTTCCTTTTCTTATCTACGTGTGCGATTACCTTTCCTCGGTTATTTCTGGTTGAATTCACTAACTGAAAATGCTCTTGTATTTCGAAGAAAGATAGTGAACGAATGGTTTTGGATTCAATTCCTCACCGGTGATTCGTTTGAGCAAGTCTCCGGGGTCATACAAGTCCGCTTTTCGGTGAACATTTTCAACCAACCATTGTTTAATGGGACCAAAGTCTCCAGAGGCAACTAAATCGAGCCAGTTCGGGAGCTTCTTCTCCATTGCAACCAAGAACTGACCACTGTAGATGTTTCCAAGCGCATAACTGGGGAAGTATCCAAAGTAACCCGATGCCCAATGTGTATCCTGCAGGACACCTTCCGAGTCGTTTTCGATATCAACACCGAGATACTTTTCGTATTTTTCATTCCAGATGCCAGGGAGCTCTTCAACACCGATTTTGTTAGCGAATAAATCACGTTCGATTTCAAATCGGATAATGATGTGAAGCGAATACGTGACCTCGTCTGCTTCAATCCGGATTTTCGAGCGTTTTACTTTGTTCACTGCTTGGGTCATCTGATCGACACTGATATCTTTGAAGGTATTGTCTGTGATTTTATTGAGCTTGGGAAGGAAGTAGGTTATAAACTCCTTCGAACGGCCTAGTACATTTTCCACAAATCGTGATTGCGATTCATGCACGCCATAACTGGTAGCGTCTCCCCATGGTTGAAACATTGATTCGGGAGGATAATTTTGCTCATATAAGGCGTGACCGCCTTCATGTAACACTGAATAGAATGAACCGGAGAAATTGTCCTCATAGTAATGGGTTGTTATTCGGACATCATCAAAATAACCGGTCGTGAAAGGATGTTCTGTTTCATCAACGCGACCACCCGCCTCTTTTGAAGTGGTATCATACTGAATGTAATCGCAAAGGGCAGTAGAGATTTTTCGCTGCTGTTCAGCTGAGACCTTGCGGTTCATAAAGGAAAAGTCCAGCTTTTTCGAGGCTTCAGTGTATTTGTCAACCAGTGGAATCAAGTCAGTTCGGAGTTCAGTGAAGACCTTGGAAATGGTATCTTGAGTCATTTTAGGTTCGAAAAGGTAGATGAACGCATCATATAGTGTTGGTGTCTCAAGCACCTCCATGACGATTTCTCCACGTTTCCGAACTATCTTCGTAAGTTCAGCCAATTCTGGATAGAAACTCTTCCAATCGTTCTTCGCTTTCGCCGTCTTCCAGATTTGATTTGTCTTCGTTGATTGCTGGGCAAAGGCGACAGTTAGTTCCTCAGGGATTTTCACCATTAGGTCATGTTCCCGTCGAAGGAGGTAGATGTTTCGTTGTTGAATTTCATCGAGTTTTTTAAACTCTGTTTCGGATTCAGCTTTATCAAGTAATTTTCCTAATTCAGGGCTAGATAACATCCGCTGGCGCATCTGACCGAGTAATCCTAATTGTTGACCACGTAAGGGGTACCCTTTGGGCGGTATATAGCATTCCATATCCCACCCCATGATCGCAATAATCGATCCTGTTAGCGCGGCTTCACGATATTTTGCCATGATTTCGTCATAGACCGCCATACTCGAAGTTAGCGCGAACTCAGTTTAAAAGCGAGCCGGTTAGTGGAAAAACCTGATAAATCGAAACTTGTGGATTTCGGTACAACCATTGGCTTTAAGATGTCAATTACATGGAAAGCTAGCTCCCATTACTGGTACGGGTGGGAACTTATCATGGGTGACATCTCACATCTGTTGAAACCTCAAATCAAAAATGGCGTTGCATACAGTCCCACAGCACGCCTTCGCGACCTCTACGCAATTCGCGACGATTACGCACGACTCATGAGTAATGAACTCCCTTTCGGCATCTCGCCCCAAGCCCGACAAGCTGCCATTGAAGCCCTCGATACTGCACACTTGTACCCCGACTCATCTTATTATGATCTGAAACAAGCTCTTGCAACGTATACGGGGTTTCCCGACGATCAGCTTGTCGTTGGGAACGGTTCAACTCATTTCATCGATGCATTCTATCAGGGTTTCCTTACACCGGATGATTCGGTGATCTTTGTTCCACCTGATTACGGACCCTACCGGATTAGACTAGCCATCTTCGGTGGTAAGGCTCAACAAGCTCCACGATCCCCACCAGATTATGCCTGGAATCTAACCCCTGTGATTGATTCCATCACTCCCGACACTAAAGAAATCATCCTCATTAGTCCAAACAACCCCGTGGGTAACTGCCTCCCTGAAAAGGAAATCCGACACCTTCTAGACCTGGACTTGCTCATCGTCGTTGATGAAGCTTACTTCGACTTCGCTGACACAACCCTCGCGCATCTCGTCAACAAGCATCCAAATCTTATCGTCACGCGTACCATGGCGAAAGCCTTTGGCTTTGCTGGTCTCCGACTCGGTTATGCTATATCAAACCCTGATTTAGCTGAATATCTCTCCAAAGTCATGCATCACTTTCCAGTTAACCGCATCACGGCCGCAGCTGCTATCGCTGCTCTCGGTGATACCCAATTCCTCAGCTATGTGAAAAGAGAAATCAACACTGGTCGTGAGTACCTTGAGAAAGCTCTCAATGATTTGGACGGTGTCAGAGCCTTTCCTTCAAGTACCAACTTCGTACTTACACAATATACAACACCAGGTGCGGACTCAAATGCAATAACCCAGCAATTATTACGGGAAGGCATTCTCGTCCGGGACTACACAGGCAAAGCGGGACTAGACGGTCAGTTCATCCGAATAACCGTCGGAACCCAACAACAAAATGAAGCCTGCGTTGACACAATCAAGGCGGCCTTGCCTAACCCATAATTACTGTATCTTGGACGGAAGATAATCTATCCACGTAACTTTTAACCTGCAACCTCATTGCAGGAGTGGGCGATTATTTATGACAGTTAAAAGCGACGCATGGAACCTAGGCCCATTGGTTCCCTCGACGAAGCTTGACAAACTGAAAGCACAAATGGATCAAGCTGTAAAAGACTCAACAAAATTCGCCAACGAATACAAGGGGAAAATCAACACGCTCACCCCGACGGAACTAAAAGAATTCCTTGAAAAGTTTCAGGACCTGTATTTGAAAAGTGAAGGAGTATTTCTCTATTCGGATTTGAGCTATGAAGCAAATTCTCTTGATGAAGACGCAAAGCAAGCAGCTGATTACCAACGTCGGATGGAATCCAAGATTGGTCAACTTCTCGCTTTTAGAGATATTGAATTAACTCAGTTGTTAGCAGCTAAACCCGAACTCATCGAAAACCCCGAGTTAGCTGAATACAAGCATGCCCTCGAAAAAACACTCCGTAGGGCTCCCTATGTTCTCAGTGAAGTGGAAGAACAACTCTTTATCCAAAAGGATCAGTTTGGAATCAATTCGTGGCAACAACTGTATAGTGACTGGTTAACAACAAGAATTTTCGAAATCGAAATTGACGGCGAACTCAAACAAATGCCCTTTACTCAAATCCATGCTCTCTTCGAAGACCCTGATCGTAACGTTCGTAAAGCCGCGAAAAGTATCATTTGGACGAATCTTGGCAAAGATGAGATTCTTTGGTCCAGCGCAATTCGAGCAATTATCGGGGATCATGTTGAAGTGAGTAAGAAGCGAAAATGGCCTTCACCTCGAACTCAAAGCCTTATCGCGAATGATATGGACCCTGAAACCATTGATGCTTTGGTCACATCAGTTGATAATCATACCTCACTCTTTCAACGTTACCTTCGAATGAAAGCCAAACTCATGGACTTACCAGTGCTTGGGGAATGGGATGTGGTAGCGCCTTTACCGAATATGCCTGAACGAACTTTCAACTGGACGGAGGCTCAGGAAATTGCGGTTGACACCTATCAGGGATTCGATCCAGATCTTGCTCAGATAGTGCAGGATATGTTTGAGAAGCGTCGAATTGACGGAGAGGTTCGGAAGGGGAAGAGGCAAGGAGCCTTCTGCGCTTCATGGGTCGAAGGAAAATCAGCCTTCATCCTAATGAGTTTTAATGGTAAACTTGGTGAGGTCTTCACCTTGGTTCATGAAAATGGTCACGCGGTCCATAGTCAACTTATGTCATCCCACCTAAAACCAATGAATATGCGAATTGGCAGCTGTATGGCTGAGATTGGGAGTATCTTCGGTGAACTCCTACTTACAGACAAACTCATTGCCGAAGCGAAAACCAAAGAAGAGAAAATCGAAATCCTCGTGAGAGTGCTAGACGAATTTGGACAAACAGTGTTCCAAGTCTCAGCTCGCTACTTCTTTGAACAGGATCTGTATGCGGCTTTTGAGCGCGGTGAGTATCTCGACGGAGAAACTATTTCGAAATACTGGTTGAAAGGTCGTGACCAGATGTTTGGAGATGCTGTCGATTGGTTACCAGAGAGTAAATGGGAGTGGACATTCAAAGGTCACTACTATATCCCAAGGTATCGGTTCTACAACTATCCTTACGTCTTTGCCAACCTATTCGTGTTTGCACTCTACCGCCTGTACAAAGAACAAGGGAAGGCCTTCGTACCTAAACTCAAACGCATCCTCTCGGCCGGAGGCACTAGCTCATCACGCGAACTCGCTGCAGAACTCGGTTTTGATATTACAACAGAAGAGTTCTGGGCTCTAGGTATGACGCAGGCTGAAGAGTTCATCACAAAACTTGAAGAGCTCCTCAAAGACTAGTCTTAAGCCTCATCAGCAGGTTCTTCAAAAGGCTCTCGACAATTAGGACAGAACCGTGCATCTTCTGGCTTTAGTTCACCACATTTTGCACAAGTTACAGATTTAGCTTGGGCGGCGGGATCGGTGGTGGTTTCCGCTTGTAGTTGTCTTGCCATCCGCCGAATTCGGTATCGTTCAATGGCTCGTTTGATACGGTCCCAATTCCTCCAAATCAGGTAGATGCTGAAAAGGATGAGAAAAGTGGCAGCAATGATGATGCCGATTTGTATGGCGATTTCTGCCGGATTGATAGGGGAGTTGGGAGTTATCATGATTTCATAAGAACCTAATCCAAAGGTGATATCTGATCGAGGGCTGGAATACGCTCGGAGGTAGTAGAGCTGTCCAGGAATCAGAGCCCACTGTACTGCTTCATCAGAGGTCAAATCAACGGATCGGGTTAACAGGTTAAAGTTGCTATCATATAGGTATAGGTCAAAATCTTCATCGACAGTTTGATACGCAGTCAGACTGATGGTGTGTTGCGCAGCGATTGGAGAAGAAAATCGATAGTAGACTGAATCGCCCTTCCCCTCCAGGTATCCCGCGAGAGGTCCAAGTGAAAGAGTCACGATGGATGTTGTATCGGTTTCTCCAATTGTGAGGAAATTGGCTAGAAAATCTTCATATGCAGTATCATCCAGCAGTGATAGCGGTACCGGTTCATAATAAGCAAAATTAAATCCTAGCCCAGTTGCATCAGGAACTCCTGATAAGTGCTGTTGATAGGAAACGGCTGCTTGGATACTTAGACTAAGGTTTCCTGCATAATTTCTGAAAGTTGGATTTGGCACCCAAATTTCGAGCAGTTGAGCGAACCTACCCAGATCAATGTAGGAGGGAATGGTGAATTGCTGAGTGAAACCCCTAGCTGTACTTAATTGGGAATAGAAGTGGAGTGTATTGTAACTGGTATTAAGCCAGTCGATAACCCGGTAGAACCTGACAAAAACATCACTCATTAAGGATGAGTTAATCACAGATAGGCATAACGTGGATGGAACTGAATCTGTATAGTATACACCTCCCAGTGAATAGGCCTCGATATAACGATCAACAATTTCCTTTGCAAGGAGGAATGGACTGGAGTCTTCAAGGAGAACGAGGCTATTTAGGAAAATATGGTAGGGGAAGTGTTGAATGGGAACAACATCCTCTGAGAAGACGATGAAATCTGTTCCGTCTTGGATTTCATTTGCCAGTTCGAGTTGCCCCATGTAGGAC
>JAEOSV010000300.1 GCA_016840185.1 Candidatus Hermodarchaeota archaeon
CAGGTTTCTACTGTGGTCACTGGAGCGGCGAGAATTGTTGGCACCTCTCTCCCCCCTAGAAAACCATTCCCTCTCCGATGTTTTCATTATCTTCGAGGTGTCTAATCCGCCAATGCCCCAGTGACCTCTTTCCACTTCTACAGTTTTCTGAGTACAGTATAAAATGCTTTTTTTGGATGGGAAATTAGGAATAACCCTAGCCTAGAAGTGTTAATACTCCACCAACCATCACGAGAAGGCCTCCAAACTCACCTCCAATGAGGAAGAGGAGGAACCCCAGAATAAGAACCAGCGCCCATCGATTCAGGATCGCCCAAGGGTTTCGAAAGAACCCCGAATAGATTAGTGTAAGAATGCCTAGGATAAGCAGCAAAAAGCCGCGAACATTACTCGGGAAAAATTGACCGAGAATACCTGGAAGAAACGAAGTATAGGGAAAGCCGAGAAGCAGTAATACACTATAGAGTATTGAGATGAGGGCACCAACGAGAATGAGAAAATTGCCAATCCTTTCAGTTCTACTTCGCTCCGACATTGTAATCAGCCTGGTTGACATGGTTTAACTTAATTTGACATCCTTGATTTGTGGGTTCTTTTGGTGTAATTCACCGACGAATCCTTTGACATCTGCAGGTGTTACCCCATAGAGTTGGTCTTCAGTGAAAATCACCAGGATATCCCGGTCGGTACCGTAGAACTTTATGGATTGGTATTTTCCCTCCTTTTGGATTTCGGGGGGTCCGACTTTGAATTTAATTCTAAACCGAGCAAAGTAATAACCTGGAAGCGCTCCGCCTGCTGATTTCCATATGCTATAATCATCTTTGGTGATGAATCCCAACCGTTTAATGGAATTATAGGGTACGTCATTGGTAACTGTAGCCCAACGAATTACCAAAGTATCTGGTGTGAAGAGATACTTCAAGCGATAATATCCCCAAGTGGCATACACGAAGAATACACTCATCAGGCCAGTGAAGAGACCGTAGGCGACATTTCCAATCAGGGAAAAATACGGAAATATAAAGATCCATAACCCAACAAAAAGGACTAGAACAACAACCGTGGTTAAACCCATCCATATTCCACCACGTGATGGCGGTGGTGCGAACACTTTCTCAATAGAATGGCCTTTCACAGGAAAACCAACTCACCCACATGAACAAAGACAAGAGAATGTAGTTGGTTCTGCCTTTAAATCCTAAAGCATGAACGATTCACGAATTTTCACGGTGAAGAGAGACTACCGCCGACTTAGACAGCCTGCAATGATTAGTGCAATAATCCCTACAACCAACAAGAAAATCGAAGCTACATAAGATTGAGCTCCAAGCAGTGGAATTATCAGCAGCCCAAATCCGGCAATCATGAACACGATTCCCAAAAAGATCAATATTATCACATATCGAGGTTGAGAGAACATCTTTGCCACCTTGAAAAATGCCATGTATCCTATTGTGTTCACCATTTTTTGGTGTTATGATGCCAGCCCATGGCATCACCTCTTCTCGATTCGAAGAAAATGGCCAACCGGTG
Organism: Candidatus Hermodarchaeota archaeon; assembly: GCA_016840185.1. Next base: position 1,537 of record JAEOSV010000300.1, read on the forward strand.
AAGTTGGACCCCTAGTCTCTGCTTTCCCATTGGGCTAACGGTGGAATCGATCGGCGGCTTCGACGGAACGCCCAAATTAACATTGCCGTAAAGATAACGATGACAACACTGATTATGAGAGTCCACATCATCCAATCAGGACTTGGAGGCCAAGTTGCAGGAAGCGTAAACCGATAGATCAACAGAATCGGCGCAGCAATTAATGCAACCAAGTTCACGACCTTGATCATCGGGTTGAGTGCAGGACCTGCAGTATCTTTGAGAGGATCACCGATTGTGTCTCCGCAGACGGCAGCCTTGTGGCGTTCTGAACCCGTACCAGTGCCTTGCTTAGGCACGCAGATTTCATCTTCAATGGTCTTCTTTGCATTATCCCACGCACCACCTGCAACTGACATATACACAGCGAGAAGCAGACCAGATGCGATGAGACCCGCTAAGAATCCACCCAAGGCTTCAATCTGCAGTAACAACCCAACAACGAGAGGTGTTATCACAGCAAGAATCGTTAAACTAATGAGCTCCTTTTGGGCCGCAGCAGTGGTGATTGAAACCACGCGATCATAGTGCGGCTTAACCTCACCTTCCATGACACCAGGAATCTTTAACTGTTCTCGGACTTCTTCAATAATCTGTGTTGAAGCACGACTGACCGCCCGAATAGCTAACGCCGAGAAGAGCCACGGCAAGGCGGCTCCGACCAGTAAACCAGCGAGCACTAAGGGATTATTCACCTGAATACCAAACGCTAACGGATTGGGAATTCCCCAGAAATCAGCCGCACGCGTTACATCCACCACGAAGCTGTAGAACAACGCAGTCGCAGCGATTACCGCAGAGGCAATTGCCACATTCTTTGTAATCGCTTTAGTCGTATTACCAACTGCATCCAAGTCTGCTAAGACTTTTCGCGACTCCTCAGGCATATCTGCCAATTCAGCGATTCCACCCGCATTATCGGCAATCGGCCCATAACTATCCATGGCGACGTTATTGCCAGTATGAGATAGCATACCAATGCCTACAAGGGCAATACCGTAGAGGACGTATTCGGGGGCGATGAGCCAGGAGGCGATGAAGGTGGCGACGATGACAACAGTTACCCAAACGGCTGCTTCGTAGCCTGTGCTGATGCCGCTGAGAACAATGGTGGCGGGTCCACCGTGGGCTTGTTCGACGATTTCTTCGACGGGTCTGTGGCGGTGACTGGTGAAGTAGTTAGTAAGTGGGTTGAAGCTGACAGCAAGGAGAACACCAATGGCAACGAGGATGCCGAGACGGACGTCCCCGGTGTAAAGGTAAGCAAAGATGGCGGAGATGATGATGGTGAATGCGCTACTGACTTCATAGCTATAGAACATGGCCTTTTCGGCTTTGTCAGTTTTCCAAACCGCGACCATGAAGGTTCCGATGATGCTACTGATAACACCAATGGCGCGGACGACGAGTGGAAAGACAATCCAAAAGATTTGACCAGTAAGCGCGAAGAGGGCAACACCGAGGATAAGCGTAGAGACAATGGTGACTTCATAGGATTCGAAGATGTCTGCAGCCATGCCTGCGCAGTCACCAACGTTGTCACCGACAAGATCCGCAATGACAGCGGCGTTTCGGGGGTCGTCTTCAGGGAGTCCAGCTTCGACTTTGCCGACGAGGTCAGCGCCGACGTCTGCAGCTTTGGTATAGATGCCACCTCCAATTCGCATGAAAAGGGCAAGCAAGGTTCCGCCAAGCCCGAAGCCAAGGAGTGCGTCTGGGGCACTGATGCCAAAAGCAATGAAGATTAGAGTGCCGCCGAGGAGGCCTAATCCATCGGTAAGCATACCAGTGAATGTTCCCCCATGGTAGGCGATTTTTAGGGCTTCACGGTAGCTGCGTCCAGAGGCAGAAGCCACACGGATATTTGAATCAATTGCAATTCGCATACCGAGTTGTCCAACAGCCAGAGAAGAGAGGGCACCCATTATGAATGCAACACAACGCCCTGCCGCAATTATGAGACTGGTGTTGTATAGGGCGGGAGGAAAGACATGGACTGCCTCAGGGCTCGGGGGAATGATATAGACTGAGAGAAAGAGTACAAAGGTCAAAACGAAGACGATTGGAAGGATGGTGCGTAACTGTTTGGTGAGGTAGGCGTTGGATCCTTCTTTGATTGCGCCCCAAACTTCCTGCATTTTGGGAGTCCCTTTGTCATGTTTGTGGACATCCCGACGCAGCCAAACTGCATAGATGAGGCTGATGATGGCCGCGATGATAACGAAGTAGAGCATGGCTTGCTCGATGGGCGAGAGGCTGAGGAAGGTGGAGAAGAATCCAGTCATGCGAACACCCGATTTTTCATGAAATTGCAGGAACTCTTCTTAACGCATGCATGTTCCTTTTAAGCTGTTCCCGTTGTTTCGAAAAAAGACTATTTCTCTTTGTTGACAAAAGTGTATTAAACCATAGACAAATGTAACCAGCTCAGCAAGTAAAAGCCCTCAGGAATTCTTGAGTGGCAAAAAGCGCGGAATGACAAACGACTGTAACGCTTATGTACTGGCTTTAACACCTTGTCGGCATCAAATTCCGATTTCATTCGGAGGTGTCTAGTGTGCCTGGAAATATTGATAAATTCGTTGATGAAGCCACCAAAATTGTTGGTTCTGAACACCTGACCACTAACCTTGCCATGCGCCATAGCTACATGGCCCGCTCTGTGATGGGAATCCGAGCAGCAGTCGCTGAAGCGATTGTCAAACCCGCGAATCGCGAGGAAATCCAAGAAATCGTCAAACTATGTAATAAATACAAGATTCCTGTGAGCCCCTATTCTGGAGGTCTAAGTGGCGGATATGCTCAACCCCTCAAACCCGAAGGCATCATCCTCGATTTAGTGCGACTGAACAACATTATCGAAGTCGACGAAGATGCTCGCTACGTGGTCGTTGAAGCTGGTGTGACAGCTGGACAAGTGTGGACATACTTCCGGAAGCATCACCCCGAATGGGCGCCACCGGTTCCAGACGGTGCCCCACCACGTGCCACCCTGATTGGTGACGCCCTGGAACGGGGCTTCAGCTTAGTCACAAGCAAGTATGGACCCCAAGGTCGAATGATCAATGGCCTTGAGGTGATTCTTCCACGAGGAGACCTCATCTATACAGGAAGCTGGGCTCTGAAAGGCTTCAAACCCTATTATCCCTGGGGACCAGGACCGGACTTTACCGGTTTATTCCTCGGCGCCCAAGGCACCATGGGCATTATCACCAAAGCCGCTATCCGAATTATCCCCCATCCTCCCTACATTGACTTGGTTGCCTATGATTACGATACTCCGGAGGATATGCAGAACCACTCCATGGCCGTCCTCAAGAAAGAAGTCGGGGTCATGGTCCAAGGTGGCAACTGGTGGCTCGTCCCCAGCCGCAAGGATGAACGAGAAGTCCCCACCACTATCGAAGAATGGCGAGAAAAGAAATATTACATTCCTGAATGGCTCATGAACTACGAGCTCTGGGCACACACGGAAAAAGAAATGCAAAGTCAAATGGACATCGTCGAAGAAGAAGCCAAAAAGATCCGAGATGGAGGCAGCAAAGCTGAGCCCATGGAACTCCACCCCAGAGCAAAAGCTGTTCGACTCACCAAACCCAACCTCATCGCCGTCCCCTACGGCATGCATCGAGCGGGCTTTGTCTTCATCACCTGGTATTGCCCCTGGAAGGACTGCGCAGAAATTTCCCGTATCTCCGTTGAAACCATGGAGAAATTCGACATTCCACCGGTTCAATGGGTGGCGAGCATTGAGCAAGGTCGCCAGTGTATTTCAATGCCCATCATCACCTTTGATAGCCGCACAGAAAAGGGCTATGAGCAGGCTGAAGCGTGGGACAAACACTTCACCGAAATTGCTCATAAGAAAGGCTGGTTGAACTATCGACCGAACGCATTCATTCATTGGCCGGCAATGAAGCCATTAATGCCTGAATATGTGAAGATGCTTAAAGAACTCAAAGCAATTTGGGATCCAAATGGTATCATGCATCCAGGGCGACTGGAAGTCTAACCATAGTTTCGAGTTTGAAACTGTCTTATTGTTTAGCCGTGGCTACGTTTGCGGTACATATAGACTGCAATATTAACTGCAATGACTACTACGGCAATTATCACACCGTAAAGCAACCAGGGAACAGGGGGACTTGGAACGAAAGGAGAAACATCAGGAATCTTTACGACCCACATGTCTCCTATTCCTACTCCAAAGCTTCTTGTGAGGCCGACTAAGACGAAGTCTCCTTCGCTGGTTTCTATTCCTGCCCAGAATTGGTCGAATCCACTGCCACCGTACGTTTGCTCCCAATGTATATTACCGCCTTCATCGGTGCGGATAAACCAACCATCTGAAACCCCCGATGCATCCGTGTAGGTTAGAGTGAAAATGGCAAAGCCACCATCACTGCATTCTGCGAACTCGAACGCTGCCTCAATTTCAGAACCACCGTACGTTTTGTTCCAAAGTTGTTGACCACCTACATCGGTTCGTAGTAATAATACATCCAAATCATCACTGGAAGTATCACCTTCGGTTCCGATAAAGGCGAAACCACCATCGTAGCATTCCGCAGCATAAGTGGCTGTATGTACAGTCCCGTATGTATGATTCCACATGTGAGTTCCATCCGCATCCACTCGCACGATCCAACAACCAAAATCCACCGTGAACCTATCAGGATCAGCGATGGAATCAAAATCGCCAGCCCATCCGGACATGAGGAAACCACCATTGCTTACCTCAATAACATTATAGAATATTTCACCGAAGGAGGGACTTCCATAAGTATAGTTCCACAGATGATTCCCGTCTGCATCAGTACGTATCAACCAGCCATCCACGTTTCCAACAGTGATGTTCTGGGTAAAACCACTTGAGATGAAGCCTCCAACACTACAAGCTACAGACTCGACGAAGTATTCGTCGTCAGGTCCACCATAGGTGTAGTTCCACAGATGATTTCCATCCATATCAGTACGAATTAACCACCCATCAGCATCCCCAGCGGAATAATTGGCAGTATGACTTGAAATTAGGAATCCGCCATCAGCTACACTCTCCAATCTCACTGATTTGTGAAAAGGATCCATATGTCCACCTTCCGTCATTCCTCCACCATAGGTACGGTTCCAAAGATGTACGCCATGGTGGTCACATCGAACCAACCAAACCTCATCTTCACCAACAACTGCACCAAAGCTTGCAGTTCGTCCTGCTATTGCAAACCCACCATCAGTAGTTTCCACAACCGATGTTCCCTCTTCGTAGGCAATACCACCATAAGTCTCATTCCAAATGAAATGAGTAGAAACCATGGGAATGAGATTTGCCCGTGGATTTGTAGTACCGTAATCACAGATCATGGGTATGAAAAGCCATGAACTTGATATTCCAATTAAGAACAATACCGTCCACTTCCTATTCATCGTAATGAATCCCTCCACCGTTATTTACGGGTTATATTCGATATAAATAATGTTGATTGGATACGAGATTGGTTGAAGTATGTTCCTGCTGCTTCCAAAGCCCCTATTAAGCAGGACCTGCAAATGTTTTTCAACCCGTTCTTAGAGGGATTACTTAGACATTGGTCTAAGTTGAGGTATGGTAAATACAATGGGAACCCGAGATACAGCGCAAGCCCTAACAATTATTGGTTTGGTGTGTAATGGCTTCTTTCTCTTCTTTGAGTTTCTGATGATTCTCTTTTATTTCCCCGTGTTATTCTTTAGTCTCATCTGGTTCATTTTCGGCATCGTACTGCCGATAGTGGCGTATAATGATATTCCTAAGGGAAATCGAGGTTCAGCAGGAGCTTTGCTCATCATCTCTGGCATCGTGAGCCTGCTTTTCATCTTCTTTATCGGTGGCATTCTACTCATTATCGCTGGAGCGTTAGTGGCCAGTTGGAATCCATATCCTACGACACGACACGGATATGACCTCCGATGGGTGCCATCACCATCATCGTCCCAAGGAAGCGCGTATCTGGTGTCAACATCAAGGGCGGCAACCAAGAAGTGTGTCAGTTGTGGTGTTGAGCTAGAACGTATCGACCAGTATTGTCATGCATGCGGAACACACACTGGCTGGTATTAGAGAAGGCAAAAAGAGAGTATACTGTTAACTCTAAGTACTCGAATTACTCTATTTGATTCTGACTCACCGAAAGGTTTGAAAGAAGCACAAGCAATTAGAAGTAGTGACACCTTTCATTGAGATTCTGAAACTATCATTGAACACATTGAGAAGCAAGTGGTTGATGAGAGAGATATGCAAGCGGAGCTCGAAGAATCGAACAAGAGGATGATATTCCGGATCCGGGTGCTCGGAATATTTTGTGTGCTTCTCGCACTCGGGTATTTCTTGCTCTTTCGAGGCGGTGTTTTTTTAGTTCTTTTTGATGCACTCATAGCGATTGTGGCTTCACTCATTCTCATTGGAATCTTTACACTTTACATGCCAAGACAAATTGAAAAACATTTGGAAGATGAAATCAGTGTGGGACGCTATTTTTTGGGGTGTGGCTTTGGGCTGTCGATTGCCTTCCTACTCGGAATCATTGCACTTCTCTTTACGGGGATTCAGGACCCTTCTGATTTGCTTACCGACCATCGAATGGAAGCCCTGTTTTTTATCCCCTATATTATTCTCATCTTCATTAATGTGGGCTTGAGTTTTAACCTAGGTTACCGATATCATCGTCTCACGATGCTTGTCGAACCCTCAAAGGGATCACTTTTCGTACAAGGAGGATTCTTCATCGCCGTTGGAATTCCATGCCTTGCCGTATCAGTCATATTATTTATTCTGGCAGCACTTTGGTCAGGTCCAATTA
>JAEOSV010000301.1 GCA_016840185.1 Candidatus Hermodarchaeota archaeon
AGCAATAATCAGACTAGGCCAACGGGCAAGCCACATCATGCTCATCGTAGCCATTTTTTCTCTCCTCTGTCTCCCCACACTAACCAGCATCACCTACCGATTTGGGATCGTGCTAATATCAAGCACTGCCCTCACCACCACCGCCCTCGGCTTTCACGCATGGCTCAATCACTAAGCCTACCCAACACAACACCTCAAAAACCGATAACCAAACAAACCTCATCTAACCTGAACCAAAAGAAAGGCCAAGACTGGCTCAACACACAAACCAGCTACTAACGCATTATTCATCAAAATTTTGAATTATTTGCGTAATTTCACCTATGTGATTCTTTACTTCTATACGCATCGCCATGTGCCCATTAACGGCATGCACAGCGCATGAGAGGATTGACTTCAAATTGCTGTTCTTTCGAGTTGAATGTGTTTGCAAGGTTTTTTAGGTTCAAAGAAGGAGTCTGGTACGGAGATTGGGTTGAACAGAGAATGGTCGAGAAAGGTGCCGATAGTTGCGGTTATGATGTTTATTATCAGCTTGGTAATTTTACCCCTATTGTATTTCCTTGTACCCCAAGAACCACCACCAATTCATGTTGCAGCCAATGTGAGTAGCGTACAACATCGCGAGGTGTTCTTTAATACAGGAGATCCCGTTTACATTGAGGGGCATGTAACCCTATTAGATAACTCCAAAATGCGGACGGGTTTCGTATTAGCTGTGATTTGGAATGATCATGATTTTGATGGAGTGTTCCAATCCCTTTTCGCTATAGCCTTGGCATATAACGCAGAGTCTGAATCATGGCAGGGAATTTGGCACTCAACCGGTGAAGGTAAGTTCCGAGTTACTGTGGAAGCTTCAAATATTGGCGGGATTTCAAAAGGAACTGCGGTTTTTCATCTCTATCCGAATTCTGGAGTCAGTTGCTATGCATTGGACTGGGATAGCGATGGTCACGAAGAATATGTATTAGAGAACCGCCACATACTTGCTGTGTACCAAAAAGATGCAAAGAATGCTCCCTTAGAGTTGATTCGCCAAAAAGATCTTGGAATTACTTATTCTTTGACGAGTACGTCAGACCTACTTTCACCGGGTTGTGTAGGAGCCGTGATCCACGAGGATACACACCAATTCTTTGGGGATATTACTTCTGCGGATAACTTGGCATTAGCCACTCTTTTCAGCCGGTGTTATTATGCGGGGGGTATCGAACTGCTCATGGGAGGACCGATTCAAGATTTCAATGTGAGTGTTTGGGAATACCTCGAGGGAGAATGGTATGAAGCTAACAAGGTTCCCGTAACTCAAAACGACTGGGGGAGAATAAACGACATTGAGGTCTCGGACATTGATGGTGACTCAGAGTTGGAAACGATTGTGGGGAGCCAAGGAAATTTCGTTCAAATCTTTGAGTATGAGAACGGTTCAATGCAGTTGACTCATAACATATCTCTCCCAGGAGCGTGGATTACCATGCTTGCGGTCGGAGATTTGGATAATGATGGTGATCCAAATCTAGAGATTCTGGTTTCCTATCAACCCCCCATCCCTCTTGAAGGACGGCCCGAAGCAGTGATTTTGAAAAAGAATGGTACTAGTTACCAAGAGGTCTTTGGCAGCTATTCTTCCTATTCAGGAAGTGGTGGTGCGGCCTGCGCTGTGGGTGATATCGATAATAATGGCGATATGGAATTTGTTGTAACAGAGGAATTTCCTGGTGAAGTGTGTAGACTTCGACTCTATGACTGGAATATCGATAATTGGACTGAAATCGCAACCTATGATTTCGAGATGGATGGTAGTGGAACGAACTGGATTTATCAAGTTCAGATTATTGATGCGGATAACGATGGGATTAATGAGATATTTGTGAATCCCCAAGACGAACCGCCACAAATTCTCGAATACATAGTTGGAGAGCTAGTGTGTGGCTGGAAGTCACCCTATAATGGAAATTGGCATATGAGCGGTTCAATTGCAGGGGATATTACTAATGATGGGCTTGTTGATATCGTGATTGCAGATTCTGCCGAGAATCTTCTCTACATTTTTGAAACACGAAATAGTGAAATTGTTAACACCTTCAACATCAATGTGCTTAATTTGGGAGATAGCACAGAAAATGGGATGGATATCGGAGACCTCGACAATGACGGTTTAAACGAGTTTATCTATCTTGATACGCCAGGAAATCGAATACTAATTTTTCACAATGACACCTTAGTAGAGACAATCGAAAAGAGTAGACTTGCTTCGGATGTAGTAACTATTGGAGATTACGATAACGATCTCAAACCAGACTATTTTCACATCGAGATACAACTACCATCACAAGATGCAGACTATCTCATATACCGCTGCACAGAATTCAATACTATAAATACTACATTTTATTTTCCGATATCCGGACACTTAGGCTCTTTCCTTTTCGATGATCGGTACAACGCAGGACCCTTCACCGGATTCATCACTAATCTGACATATCAAATATGGACCAACTTCACTCTTTTGGGATCCGAGTCCTTCGTTGTAGTCCATGATAATGAAACCGGAACAGTCCTTGGTTTCGCCCAAGGGGCCATCACTACAAATATTATCCTCGAATCCGTAGGCGTATGGAATGAAAACAACCAAAGCGAAGCACTCCGCATCCACTACAACACCAGCCAAGTCACCAGTACTGATTACCTAGAATTTCTCCTTGCCTTCACACAAGGCAACGCCACCACCATCAGCAACCACATGAACAACATCATCACCGGAATTTACCCAGAAACCATCTATGACTTCCCAACCATTTACAGAAATAGAAATCTAATACCTCCCACTAAAGAGGAAAAACCACATTTCGAAATAGTCTGGACTCACTGTAAAACGACGTTAACAGAAGAACCTGTCGAAAATCATGCTGTACGAAGCTCACTTCAATCGAAAAGAATTGAAAAACGGAATGAGATTCTCTAGTGACAAGTCTAGTCCTGGAAATCCCAGATGACTTGAATGGTCTCACACAAATTGATCAAAACCTGCACCCAAACCACACTGTAACTTTCTCTGATAATTCTACTTACCGCTCTGTTTAACATTTTTATATAACAAGGAGCGATTCTCTATCGGAGTCTACATCAATTGGAGATGTGAGATAATTGCATTTGGGTTCGAAGTCAGTATTAGTACTCTTAGTTCTTTCAAGCATAATTCTTGGATTTACCCCTAACACATACCCATTTCTCCCCAATCTTCAGTCCCCTAATTTCACTCAAA
>JAEOSV010000040.1 GCA_016840185.1 Candidatus Hermodarchaeota archaeon
AAACCGCACGTTAATTCCAGCACCTATAACCAAACAAAAACCCAGAAACATTGTTACCCAGGGATTCAGAGCAGGAAGAACAAACATCCATAAGAGATTCATCAAAATCGGATTGGTTTCCTGTAGGTAGAGCCATGGATGATCGATTTGCAATCCCATGATAGTTTGTCCCGAGGATGCCAAGAAAATCAATGCCGCAATCATGTAGATGATGCTATCGTAGCGATATCTCCACTCTCCAAACAAACTCCGCCGAATGAGAATCATCCCCCATGCAAAACACAGGATAATGATGGCAAGAAATCCGCCGTTCAAATACCAGCTTTGCATTATCTCACTCGGAAGTAAAACTCCAAGAAGATATTCACTAATCATCCCAAGAACCAGAAGACCTAGTCCCATGAGAAAATAGGCCCGCGTCTTGAATTGGGAATCAGAGCTCATCGTAATTACTCAAGGGAAGGAAGCTGTATTTAACTAATCAAGTCTCAAACCTGAAGGGCGCTTGGGTGTCTTGTTGTCGAATAGCAGGATTTTAAATAGAGCCCCATATTCCCTTAACGCACACACTGATTCTGGGTGCTGGTAAAAGATGAAACGAGACGCAGAAGAATTGTTGAAAGAACTCTGCCCTGATTTGACAATTACGAAAAGCAGTAAAGAATGGGTGCAACGTGCGGAACAAGTTGTTGCCAAAACGACGCAAAGTCGTGACATCTATCCAGTGGTTGACCATACCCAAGGTGAAGGCCCTTGGATATACGATTTGAAGGGAAATCAGTATCTTGACATGACAGCCGGTGTTGCTGTTCGTGCTCTCGGTATTCGTAATCCTATTGTCCAGGATTTTGAACAGCGCATTAATGGTTATTTACGTGAAGTACCAGGACATGATTTTGACCTCATCCCCCAAACCCTTCTCGCAGAAAGGCTCACTGGTATTACACCCGGAGATCATGCAAAAGAGGTCTTCTTCACAACAAGCGGTGGGCGCGCCGTTGAATCAGCAGTCAAATCCGTCATGGATAACACGCATAAGTTTCGCTTCATCGCCTTTCGACCCGCATTCCATGGACGAACAGGCTATGCCCTAGCCCTAACGGCTAGTAAACATGCTCACAAAGACTACTATCCACAGGGACTTGATGTTATCCGAGGACCTTACCCCTACTGTTTCCGTTGTCCCTTTGGGCAAGAAGAAAAAACCTGCAGCCTTGAATGTGTCCAATATCTTCGCGACAGTATTCAATTCGGTGGTACCGATATTGCGGCCATTGTCTTAGAACCAATCTGTGGGGAAGGAGGTATTCTCCCTGCTCCAGTCAAATGGTTCAAAGAAATCCGAAAACTCGCTGATGAACTGGGTACGAAAATCATCAGTGACGAGGTACAAGCTGGATTAGGACGCACTGGAAAATGGTGGGGCATCGAACACGGAGACATTGTTCCTGAATACATCTGCACGGCAAAAGCGTTGGGTGGTGGCTTCCCCTTTGGCGCTACCATCGGACCCAAACCCCTGTTCACCGACTTCAGTCGACATTCCGAAACCTTTGGGGCCGAACCATATGTGTCCATGCTCTCCCTCTCAGTCATTCGCACGATCGAGCGTGATGGATTACTCGAAAACGCCATCAAGCGGGGTCGCCAACTTCTCAAAGGACTGAATGAAATCAAAGAGGACAGCAACATCGTCGGTGACGTCCGAGGTCGTGGACTTATGTGTGCGATCGAAATTGTTACTGATAAGAAAACCAATGCTGTTGATCCTAAAAAGCGTGATTCGATTATTAACCAGGCGGTGAATAAACAACGGCTGTGGGTTCTCGGTGCTGGGCGAAACAGCATCCGGTTCATCCCACCCCTCACCATCACTGCGGAACAAATTAACATCGCCCTCGAACGCCTTGGCAAAGCAGTGAAATCTGTCAAATAGCGGATAAAATCAAAGGTAGAAATCAATGGCTCTGAAAGCAGATAGACTCGTTTATCTTGCCGTGGCCTTTTCTATCATCGGAATCATTCTCTTGGTGGCAGGACCATATCTTCCCATTCCCTCGATTATTCCGCTAGCCATAGGTTCAATATGTTTCATCATCGTCATAGTGACTGCGATCCTTGCCCTTTGCACCTACCAGCGTGGCTTTGCCCAATCCTATGGTCGTGAAGCCTTCTAGTCCTGATTGGTTTGCTCTCCTCCCCCCTCTCGTGGCTCTCCCCCCTCCTCTGTGTGGGGTCGTGGGTGGTGTGGGGGGTTTTGGTGGTGGGAAAAAAGGGGAGTAGTAGGGTGGGTGTTGGGCCACCTCTACTGGGTTCTTTGCATGGCTAATTGGGGTGTGGGTGGGGGGTTGTGTTTGGGAGCGGTTGACCGGGGGTTTAGCCGAGTTTGAAGACGCTTTGCAGTTTCATGAGGTGGCTCATGTCGCCTTGTGACTTGAGTTTGCCTGACATGAAGGCTGCGACGGCGTTGAGTTGTCCGTTGGAGATGGCCATCCAGTCGTCTTTGCTGATGGTGATGACGAGGTCTGCTTTGTCTGCGGGACCTTCACCCCAGTCGATTTTTTGTTCTTCGATTTTGATGTTGTATTTGTTGTCGCCTTGGATGTCCATTTCGATGACGCAGTTCCAGCCTGCGGCAGCGGCAGGGTCAAAAGTTCCGACCATGGCTTCTAAGCCTTCTTTTGGAGTGTCTACCAATAGTATTCACCTAGGAATGTAGGAAGTACTGCCAATGTTGAGGTGGTATTATTTAAAAGCATAACTTACCGGTCAAAATTTCACGCCAATAGCTGCTCTTAGCGATGCGCGATAATGTATCGGCAGTTGTGGGCCCCTTCAGCAATAGCTTGTTCATGTGTTACAATAAGGGACTTGTTATGGGAGTGGGCCATAAGGGTGATGAGGCTTTCATGGTATCGGCAGATCGTGCCTGGATACGTTGTAGAGACACCATGGTAAACGCAGTTATTCACCTGAAGATAGAACCCTTTTTCGAAGGGTGTGTGCTTTGCGTAACACCCCTGTTCATTGATATAATCGCAGATGGTTTGCACCATTTGGGCAAGATCCTTGGGGCGCGTCTTTTCCTTCTCCCAGGTTACTGAAAGTCTTTCAACTTGAAGTTTTGCTGCTCGTTCGAGGAGTCCAGTGACATGCTCCGGACCCTCCTCAGTGATAAGCTGCTCAACCAGAGTCAAGGCAAGATGTTTGAACTGGCGTGGTGGAATGAAGAGCTGCAATCCTTTATCGATACGAAAATATGTGGCGGGTCGTCCTCGTCGTGCGGGTCCTTCTGTGTCTGTGGTTTCGACGACGACGCCGAGGTTCATGAGGCGTTGTAGGCTATTTCTGACGGCAGTGTAGCTCAATCCAGTCTCTTTGGCTATTCCATCAATAGTCACTTGTGGTTTGACTGCAATGGTCTCAACGATTCTCTGATCAATTTCGTAGCGGTCCAACACTCGACCGACTGCTCGTTTAGACATGCGTATACCAAGCCTCTAGCCTTTTGGGAAACTGACTATGTAATGACGGCGGTTTAAATAAGTCAGTCTCTAGAAGTTCTATTTCTTATCTTCTAACAATTAAATTCTTCTATTTTGCCAGCAAAACTCGCTCTAGGTGGGAGACGGCTTCTGTGACCATTTCAGCAATAGGTAATTTTGACTCAGCCGTTTGCACTTCATCCAATAGGGCTGCAATGGTGGGTTGCTTGGGAACGGCAAAACAATCACCGACATCCTGACTCGAGACTTTGTACGTCCCAATTCGTCGGGCTAATTCCATGGTCTCCGTTTTGTCCATGCCAATTAAGGGTCGAAAGATTGGGATGCCAACGGCTGAATCGAGAATCGCGAGATTACTCAACGTCTGGGAGGCAACCTGACCTAGGGTTTCTCCCGTCACTAATGCTTGGGCTTTCACCTGTGCAGCAACCATGGCACCCATTCGATACATCATCCGTTTGCAGAGAACACAGGTGATTTTTGGATGATCTGGCATTTGCAACTGTCGTAAGATGTTATAATAGGGGACAATGAGCAACTCAACTTTTTTATTGGGAATCCACTTCGCCAACTGCTTGGCACTTTCAATGGCTCGGGAATGCAAATTGTGGTGCGGGGGTGTGTCTGAATCAAAATATACGGGAATGACTTGGGCTCCCCGTTTCATCATCAACCATTGGGCAACTGGGCTATCGAGTCCTCCGGAATGAAGTCCTAGAACCGTTCCTTGGGACCCGTAGGGTAACCCGCCTGGTCCCTCAACGATTTCAGTGAAGATGTAGGTGATTTTCTCACGAATTTCAACGTGAACTTCAACCGCAGGATTATCCAGATTCACAGAAACAGGCTCTTTATACTGCTCCGTCGCTTCGAGAATCACTGCACCCACTTGTGCAGCAATTTCCTGACTCGTAAATGTATGAGCTTTCACACGTCGTGCTCGAACCGCAAAACTCTGACCCTCAACAATGATTTGCGGTGTCAACTTACTTAACAAATCGGTGATCTTGTCGGGCTTGGAGGGAACTGACCACACTGGGCTAGTTGACACAACACCGAAAACTTGAGCTGCGATTTGGGCCCCAGAACCAGGATTTGATGTCTGAATGAAAAACCGGCCCCGGTCACGAGTGATTTTTGAATACTCAACACCATGACGGGTTAACATGACACCAAGGTGATTATGAAGAAGTGTTTCAAAGTGGCGACGAATACCTGGACTTTTCAGCCCAATTTCGCCATAACGTACGAGCACGCGATCCGGTACAATTACCTTAGACAACAAATATTCACCAATTCAAGACACAAATCTTGAAGAAACATGAGGCAACGTTCAAAATTAACCTTATTGTCTATCTCAAGCGAATCATTTTATTTACTTGCACGTTCTGTTGACAAGAAAAAGACCGGTTCGCCACTCGCAAACGGTCCTTCAAATAACAGTGTGGATAACCATGGATTCAATTGAGACGCAAATAGATCGCTTCTTCAATCCCCGAAATGTAGCAATTATCGGTGCTTCACGACGCCCGGGGCGTATTGGGCATATCATTGTAGAACAAATGGTTTCGGCTAAGTTTCCCGGACGACTCTATCTTATCAATCCAAAAGCCGCAAAGGACGGATACCACATTCTAGGCATCAAAACCTATGGCTCCATCAAAGATTGTAGCGGACCAATCGATTTAGCAATCATCGTTGTTCCAGCAAAATACGTACCCATTGTAATGAAAGATTGCCTTGAAATGAAGGTACCCAACGTGATTATCGTCTCTGGAGGGTTCCGCGAATCCGGTCCAGAAGGGGTTAAGCTAGAAAAGCAAGTGCTTGAAATTGCGAAAAAAGGAAACATCCGCATCTTGGGACCCAACTGTCTCGGAACCTTCAGCCCCAGTACACACATTGACACCCTCTTTCTTCCTGAAAGCACAACTCCCCGCCCCAAAGTAGGTCGCATCTCCTTCCTCACCCAATCAGGATCAGTCGGTGGCTCAGTCATGAGCTTCGCCTACAACGAAGATATTGGCTTCAGTAAATTCGCCAGTTTTGGAAACGCTATTGATGTGGACGAAGGAGATCTCATCGATTACTTAGAAGATGATGAAGACACTCAAGTCACTGGACTCTATCTCGAATCCATCAATCGGGGACGGAAGTTCATTGACATTTGTAAGCGGGCATGTAAAGTTAAACCCTTCATTGTTATCAAGGCAGGTCGAAGTAAGGCAGGAACCCGCGCCGTGTCAAGTCACACAGGATCCCTTGCAGGGACTGATCGAATTTATGATGCAGCCTTTGAAGCTGCGGGTATGATTCGTGTTAAAACTATCGGTGAATTCTTTGATGTGGCTCGAGCGCTAGTTAATCAACCTCCTGCCAAGGGGAACCGCATTGGAGTCATCACCAGTGGAGGAGGATTTGGAGTAATGACGCTGGATGCACTGGCAGATAATAATCTTGAAGCCCCAGAACTTTCAGAAGCCCTTCAGAAACGACTTCACACAAAACTTCCATATTACTATTCAGTTCGCAATCCCATAGATTTAACGGGATCAGCAACAGCAGAGCAATTTTCCTTTTCAATAAACACCCTACTTGACAGTGATGAAGTTGACGGCATCATTGTGATTCCCCTTTTCATGACTCCATTACTTGATGCCGAACAAGTGAGTCAAGCAATCATCGAAGCCTCAGAACAGCGAAAAAAACCCATTATAGTTGTTTCAGTACCATCGACGAAAGAAATTCGAAAGCGGATGTTTAATCTCCGGTTAGCCGGTGTTCCTTCCTATCACCTTCCCATCCGTGGGGCTCGTGGTATTGCTGCTCTTGTTGAATACGGAGAAATCCAACGTCGTCCAATAGAATAGTTAACCTTGGAATTTCTGGAATTTTAACAAGTCATGCAAATCAGTAATGGTAAGATCAGGTGGGGGCTGCAAATTATTTGGTGTATCTTGATTTGGGCGGTCAATCAACACGGTCACCATTCCCACACGATTTCCACCGATGATATCACTACTTGAATCCCCTACCATCACAGCTTCTTCGGGAAGGGCATTCAGCTTTTTTAAACATCGGAGAAACCCCTCCGGTTCAGGTTTTGCCTTTTCCTGTTCCACCGTTCCCAACATCACAAAAACCTCGAAGAACTTTTCCAAATCAAAGGATTTCACTTCCAACCAAGCAATATCTGGTGGAGTATTGGTGAGCAGACCAAGTGAAAATCGCTCCTGCAAGGGCGCTAAAACTTCAACGTCATCAAAAAGCCGAACCTCACCTGATTTAATCATCCTTTGACGCTTTTCCAGATCAAGGACATCAAAATGGTGAATAAACGACGGATAATCCTCAACACCCCAACTTTGTAGAACACTTTCAAACTCACCACCAGTATGCCAGAGGGCTAGACGCGTTTCTTGTGGTGGAACTTTAATATTGAACTCGGTGAGGGCTTCCACTAATAAATCATCAAAGAATTCCCAAATTAAAGGAAGTTTTACCAGGGTTCCATCCAAATCAAACAACATAGCCTTAATCGGTGTATCAAACGTCATCAGGGTGCACCAAACTCTAAGTTAATGTAGTTGTGCTAATTTCATAGTGACTCCCAAAACTCTTTTGGTCTCGAAATTTGATAATTGAAACAATTGGAGGCTTGGTTATGCGAATAACGATTGAAGGCAAAACAGAAGATATTCTTGCGGTGCAAATGGAAAATCACGTCGTGACCATGATTGACCAACGCTGGCTTCCCTTCAAATTTGAGCTTAAACGACTCGAATCCTGGCAAGACACGGTAAAGGCGATTAAAGACTTGGTCACACGGGGTTCGGGGTCCATCGGTGTCTCCGGCGCTTTTGCCATGGCCCAAGCTGCCCATGAAATCTCAACAACTTTAGTCTTAGAGTATAATCACCTGCTTAAGGAAGCCGCTGAAGTCATCATGAAAGCGCGACCAACCGCCGTTAACCTCTCTGCTGCCGTAAATCATTGTCTTCAAGCGGCAGAACAAGGAACAACGGTCGATGAAAAACGAGTCTTAATCGATCAGGCAGCGCAACAAGTTCTGTCATCGGATCTTCAGGCATCTCGGGAAATTGGTAAAACTGGTGCTGAATTACTCAAACCAGGTAGTCGAGTTTTAACCCATTGTAATACGGGTGCCCTAGGGATACAAGATCACGGATCTGCATTGGGAGTAATTCGGTTTGCACATGAAGCTGGAAATCTAGCCATGGTCTACGTCTCTGAAACCCGACCCTGGTTACAAGGAAGTCGATTGACAACTTGGGAGCTCCAACAGGAAAACATTCCACATCAACTTGTTGTTGATAGTGCCTGTGGGTATCTTTTCAACAGGGGCTTGGTTGATGCAGTAATTGTGGGAGCAGATCGAATTGTCGCCAATGGTGATGTGGCTAACAAAATCGGAACCTATGAGAAAGCGCTTCTCGCTCACACTCATGGGGTGCCATTTTATGTTGCCGCCACAATTTCGACGTTCGATTTGGAATGTCCTAGCGGTGAGAATATCACTATCGAAGAGCGTCCTGCCAAAGAAGTGCGAACCGTCATTGGACGGTTGCCCACTGGAGGTATGGGTCCGGTTCAAGTTGCCCCTGATAAGACCGACGCATTGAATCCGGTTTTCGATATCACTCCCGCCAAATATGTGACCGGTTTTATCACCGAAAAAGGGGTATTGACCAAAATCAAGCCCAAACAGATATTGAAACTGGTTGAGAAATCAGGCTATTCAGTTTGAGAGAAAGGCATTTAGGGTCTATCTAATAAAATATCGCCAGTTAGGTGGTTAACATGGCAGATGATATTAATACCACTGAAAAAAGCAGTAACAAGTTTTGGGAAAATCTTGCCGCTCGATATTGGTATTTTATTGTAATCATAGGATTAGTCTTTGTCGGAGCAGCAATTGGATTTATTCTCACTTTCAATTGGTACGTTGCCACATCCGCTATTGGTGGATTCGGTACTTGGACATTTGATCAATTTTCTATGGCAACAGCAATTCTATGGTGCCTGTTCTTGTGTCTATGGACACTAGCATTTGTTGTATTGCCGACCTTAGGTGTGATTGGACTTCTCATCGCAATCATGTGGTTTGCCGTCCTTCCCCCAGAGCTAAAAGCAGAGATCAAAATTCAAATGAAACGACCAAGCCCACGAAAACGAGAAAGTGGTAGCGGAGGATTCAGCTTCTTTCTCTTCATTGGACTTTGCATCTTCATCTTCATTGATGGCAATTGGTTCACACCCTTTGGAAGCCTAAGTCTCGGATATTTCGCCGGCGCATGGATCACCGTATTCATGTGGGTTTTCATCCTATTCGGCATTCCAGCCGGAATCATCCTCATTCTCTGGCTAATCTACAAGCATCGCAAATCGGAATCATCTGAGGAAATGCCCGAAAAAGAGGCGTAAAAGACGATTTGAACCATCTCCATTTGTAAACGTTGCCTATTTCAGGCTTGCAGTGAACAAAAGAGAAAGGCATTTAGGGAATATCCAACGAGGATGCAACGCTTCGGAGGATTTTCCCTATGTCTGATCCAATGACTCGTTTAACCAAAGTAACAATGGACCTGAAGAAATTCACCAGCGCGTTCAACTATTGGACATTCCTTGTGATTGTCATCTACTTCGTGCTGCTCATCGGTGGAGCGTTCTTCCCTGCAATGTTCCAAGAACCATTTCTGACTATCGTTGCTGGATTAACTCTCTTCTTCATCATCATCGCATATATTGCCGTGTTTATTGTAAAGGACACGCAGAAGTCAATAATGCTCACACTCATTCGATCAATTATCGGTGCTATCTTACCCCTTGCCTTGGTGTTTGCCACCTTTGGGCCTTTTTCCCTGTATCTGAAGATTCTGGGAATCGTCTTATTCCTAGTAGGATTGATATTCTTCTATTTCCTACTTCGACCTCTATTAACCATGAATGCAATTACCAAGGAATTGTTGAAACCACAAAAATCCGAGTAAAGGAGATTCAGAAACTCCTAAAGGGAAGGATGGCTCTTATTCAGTGAGCTTGCGGGCGTCGACGATGACGAACATGCACCTAACCAGAGCCACTCATCATGGCGGATGACGGAATTGATCTGCTCGGATGTTAGCGTCCGCAGCTCGCAACTTTGTAACAAAAATATGCGCATGAATCCTTCATGTCTCAAAAGTTGACGATAAGTTTTATAGACAGGATAGATACCTAGCAGTATGGCAATCTCGTACGAATTCGTTTGGTGGGAACGACTGTACGAACTGTGTTTTCGGCTCTATGAGCAGATTGTGGATTCAGGGTATCGGCCGGATGTTATTGTGGGTGTTGCCCGGGGTGGCTGGATTCCGGCGCGAATCCTATCGGATCTCTTTTTCACCCGGGATACGGCTAACGTTAAAGTTGATCTTTACCGTGGAATCTATGCACGTGATCATGAACCTCGTATAAGCCAGAAAATTCCCCGAGACATGAAGTGGGAATATCCCCTTTTAGTTGATGATATTTCGGATACGGGAGACAGTCTTCTAATTGCTGGTGAACACCTTGAACAACGAGGCTACAAAAATCCCAAAACTGCCACGATGCACATGAAACCTTGGACAAAACTGGTACCTGATTACTATGTGGTGAAAACCGAAGCTTGGGTAGTATATCCCTGGGAATTGAAAGAATTCACCTATAATTTAGCAACTCGGCTAGCCAAAGAAGGAAAATCACATCAAGAAATTACGGGGCACCTTTTCGAAGTGGGGGTTCCTATTCACTACGCCAAACTGTTTCTAAGTCAGTGGATTTCAGTAGAAGAAAGGAAAACGACTACTAAGGCACAAACCAAGGGTAAGAAGAAGCCCAAAGCAGGTTAGTGCTACGATTATGTCGGCTTTTTCTTATCGACTTGTTTGAGTTTATACTCCTTATTTCCAACACCAAGCTCGGTGGCATAATCTAACTGTAGTAAGTGACATTGCGTTGGTGTCTTCTCGCCAGTATGTGGATCCGGCCAAGGCGTTGCCACTGCGAGTTTGTCTTCACCTGGAGCAATGTCCCCGCAAGCCGAACCCGTAATAGGATGCGCCTCGTTGAGCTTATCCACGCTCGCGGCATCAACAGCCACAGGATCACGTGAAGCAAAAAGCCCTAGGTCAGGAGCCATGGCTTGTGGTCCCGCAGGCATACAATCACACCACTGGCTAATATCTAATGCCACGTTGAAGTAGTAGAACCGGTCACGTCCCACCCCTTCAAGTACTCCAAGGGCGTTTTCAATCATCCGTTCGGTTGCCGCGGGTGGATCGTCACCCCAAGTCGCGGTAATGGCTTTTGCTTCGGCTTGACGACACGCTGAGACACAATGAATACAATGAATGCACCGGTCAAAGTCAATTTTGACCTTCGGTTCAACCGTGATGCACCTCGTCGGACAGACCCGTATGCATTTTCCACATTCTGGTCCTTTACATTCGTCAGCATTAACTATTGGATTTTTTGGACCATGCATCATTGTCTTACTGTACTTACCCACACAGCCAATTCCAAGATTCTTCAGTGTTCCACCCATTCCGGTCCCTCCATGCCCCTTGAAGTGGGTCATTACGACGACCACATCGGCATCACGTAAAGCCATAGCAACCTCGACTTTCTTGAGATGTTTTCCTTTAATAGGAACCGTGAATGTATCCGCACCCCAATACCCATCAAGCAACACAATAGGTGCACCCATAGTCCCAATAGAATAACCGTTCGCGGCTGCCATCTTGAAATACTCTGCCGAAGTGGTCCGACCACCATACAATCCAGCACCATACCCTAATCCCGCAGTTTCAGCAAGAATTGGCCAACCCTTCTGCGCTTTGACCAGATCCACAACTTTTCGCATCAACGCGGGTCGCATGTACATGAGGTTGCCATAGGCTCCAAAATGGGTCTTGATGACAACCCGGTCACCTTCCTTGATGGCTTTGTTGAGTCCAATTTTTTCCCAAAGCACCTCAAGTTTATCAAGCATGGAATACCGTGGTCCAACCGTTCGGTCCACATATAGCACGTCAGTTTTTGGCATCGAAATCTTACCTCATTCCAATAAGTAAAACCAATCTCCCATCGTATAGTGGCTTCCCTTATTCAGTTTACCCATTTCCAATCCCCCATGATAATACTGATCTGAGCTGATTCAACGAAGAAAAGAGGAAGTTTTTTGACTTCATTCAACGCCCCTTTGCCCCAATGAGGTGCCTATTCTTCTCAGATCTTCACGGGAACCAAGAAGCGATTACACGTATATCCTACCAGCTAGAGCAAGTTGATGTGGGATTTGGTCTTGGAGACTTTGCTAGTTTTGGGAAGGGACTTGCAGATACACTTGAACCCCTTGATATCGGAACGCTCCTTTACTTCATTCCAGGGAACCACGATGATTCTGATGAACTGAAATGGATTTGCCGGGAACATGAAAGTTTCCACTACATTCATGGTGAACACGTTTCATTAGATGGAAAGACGTTTGCAGGGCTGGGTGGTGGGCTACCTGGCTTACCCTTCGGGGTAACAGAAGAAAGGGTTCAACAGATTCTTGGGCGGTTTTATTACTTGGAAAACCTCATCTTGTGCACGCACACGCCACCGTATGGAACCAGTGTGGATGTAACGTGGGGTGGAAGTCACATTGGATATCAGCGACTGCATGATTTTATCATGGAGGTCCAACCCCTTGCGGTCTATAGTGGACATGTCCATGAAGCAGAAGGAAAAACGGATTCATTGGGCTCAACGGAACTCTACGTGGTAGGTCCCCATGGGCTAGTCACAGAGTTGTAGGATACGGAATCTACATAGATTATAGACGCCTATTTTTCTCTTCCATAGGCGTAATGTCAGTATTTTTATAGTCCTTTGAGTCTACACAGAGTTAAGCTCTGGACCGAATCAGAGATACGTCGGCTCAATTAAGAAAAATTACCTTCTTTGAGCAAGGATGCCATTTCTGACTGAGGTCGATTGGAGGAGCCAGAAAAAATGAAACGAAATAGCTTAATCGCAATTATTCTCATAGTGATTATCGTAGTGATTTCTGTTGGTGCTGCTGCATACTTCATTTTCTTCCCACCGATTCCCCCAATTCCTCCAGACAATCCCAATGAAGTAGCAATTGTCTTTGCTACTGGAGGACTTGGTGATAAATCATTCAACGACGGATGCTACGACGGTGCTGTGATGGCACACAATGATTTCAACGTCAACTTTACCTATGTTGAACCTACAGATCAGTCTGAATTCGAACCCTTCGTTCGGTCTTACGCTGAGCATGTAGGATTACTCCAGCCTTATGATCTCATTATCAGTATTGGTTTTGACCAAGCTGACGCCGTCATGGCCGTAGCTGCAGACTTTCCATCCCAGGAATTTGCAATTGTGGACATGTTCATCGACCCAGGGACGTATCCAAACGTTCGATCAATACTCTTCTCAGCTGGAGAGGGTTCCGCACTTGTTGGTGCACTCGCTGGAATGCGCTCCATCACAGGCGATATTGGCTTTGTCGGTGGCATGGACATTCCTCTCATTCGCGAGTTTGCTGCTGGATACTTCTGGGGCGCTAATATCACTGATCCAGGTATTGCAATGAATGCAACCAAAACAGCTCACGTTGAAAATTCGTGGGTAGGTGATTGGGTTAACCCAGGTCTTGGTGAAACCACTGCAGATGGACTGTACACCACAGGTTTCGACATAATCTTTGCCGCAGCTGGTCGTTCTGGACTCGGAGTCATTGACTCAGCCGTCAAGAACAACGCCACCATTGGTCCAGTCTGGGCCATTGGAGTCGACAGCAAACAGATGTACCTTGGTACCGCTGATCCTGGCAACCCTGTTGCTCCAACCGCAGTACTCACTTCAATGTTGAAACGTGTTGATCTTGCCGTTAACACCACTATCGTGGAGAAGGTGATTTCAGGTTCAAGCATTGCTGGGCTTTCCTTCTGGAACCTAGCTAATGGTGGTGTCGGATGGGAACAGAACAACACCCTCCTTGGACCAAACTGGGAAGTTTCACCAGCAGAAATTGCAATCATCGACGGTATTGCGGAAGGCATTATCAACGGCACCTACACAGTTCCTATAGACTTTGTATGGCTGTAAATGCTAAATGATCGGGCCATCTGGCCCTCTCCCTTTCTTTTTTTTCAGACTTTTTTGATTCATGAGCATTGAAATTAAATACTAGAAAAACCGCACTGGGTATATCTAGACTTTCCACAGCTGAATGTTCACACCGAATGAATCAGTTTGGAGGCGACCAGAATTAACGCCATTGAACTTGAAAAAATTTGGAAGGTTTTTCCTGGAAACGTTCAGGCCAACAAGGATATCACCCTGCGCATTGAGGAAGGTGAAGTGCATGGGCTCTTAGGAGAAAACGGGGCAGGCAAGACAACCCTGATGAATGTCTTGTATGGTCTGATAGCCCGAACCTCAGGGACGATTAAGGTTCGTGGCGAAGAAGTAAATTTCAAATCTCCACAAGATGCCAATCGACTTGGCATCGGAATGGTCCATCAACACTTCAAGCTTATACCAACTCTTTCTGTCACTGAGAACGTCATTATAGGCGCTGAGCCAATGTATCTCAACCTTACTGCCAACTTACGTGTCTGGAAACCTAGTATAAATCCAATGATGCCCATGGATTTCAAAGGAGCCGAAAAAGAAATCAGACGAATCAGCAAAGAAAATGCTATTAATATTGACCCTCGAACTAAGATTCAAGATCTCTCGGTTGGTCAGCAACAACAGGTTGAAATTATAAAAATTCTTTATCGCCAAGCTGATATCCTTATTCTTGATGAGCCCACCGCGGTTTTGACTCCTCAAGAAGTCGATGAACTTTTTGAGACCTTGGAGACATTTCGGAAAGAAGGTAAAACAATCGTCCTCATTACTCACAAACTACGTGAACCCATGGCTCTATGTGATCGTATCACGGTCCTCCGTGATGGTGCGCTTATTGGAACTGTGAACAAAAAAGATACTTCACGAGAACAATTAGCTGAAATGATGGTGGGACGCCAAGTCATCTTTAGAGTTGCAAAAACACCGGCTAAACCAGGTGCACCAGTGTTGCGCGTCGAAGATCTCTTTGTTCGTGATGATCGTGGACTTCCCGCAGTCCGAGGAATATCTTTTGAAATTAAATCCGGAGAAATTCTCGGGTTGGCCGGCGTCCATGATAATGGACAACGTGAACTTGTCGAAGCTATCTGGGGGCTTCGAAAACCAACAGCTGGGGAAATATACATTGAAGGGGAACGTATAACCAAACATAATCCTCGAAAGGTTCGACGAAAAGGGGTTGGGTATATTCCTCAGGATCGCCAGAAACGCGGATTAATCCTTGATTTCTCCATTAAAGAGAACTTGATACTTGGGGGGCAGTATCGACCTCCATTCGCAATAGGACCCCTGAGCTCTTTCCTGAACGCAGCTAACATTGATGATTATTCGAATTACCTCGTGAAAGACTATTCCATTCGATTACGGAATATCGATGAACCCGTGTCCACACTCTCAGGGGGGAACCAACAAAAAGTCGTCGCCGCACGAGCAATGGGAACTAATCCAAAACTGTTACTAGCATCTAACCCAACTCGCGGTCTTGATGTCGGTGCAACTGAATATATTCATAATGCTCTAATTCGGATGCGCGATCAGGGTGTTGCGATTTTCCTGATTTCTGCTGACTTAGACGAGGTACGAAATGTAGCTGACCGTATTGCAGTCATTTATGAAGGTAAGCTTGTCGCAATAAAAACACCGGAAAAAACTAACGAACGTGAATTGGGTCTCCTGATGGCAGGAGAAAAAGAGGAAACCATCTCAAAGGAGCCAGCATGATGACTGATGAAACACCAACAAAGGATGTCGCCACAGAGATGCAGCTGGCCGAAAAAGGCAGTGGCGGAATGACTGAATTCTTCAAGGGGCTCTATTATCAGTTCTTAGGATTTTTCAGATGGCCTAATCTTCGACGAGGGCTCATTCAAATCGGATGGGCAATTATGTCCATTATACTCGCGATATTTGCCACTTCTCTGATCATGCTTGCCACAGGATATAGCCCTTTAATTGCTTTTCAAACTCTCTTTTTCGGAGCACTTAACCGTGCAGATCTCATTTTTTGGTATGCGACTCCACTCATCTTCACTGGTCTTGCGGTGGCTATTGCTTTTCAAGCGGGACTCTTCAATATCGGTGCTGAAGGTCAACTTTACATGGGGTCAATGGCTGCAACTGTTGTGGGCTTCATGATTTTATTACCCCCAGTGATTCACCCATTTCTGGCACTATTAATTGGGTTTATTGTGGGCGGATTATGGGCCCTCATTCCAGGTCTATTAAAAGCGTATCGGGGGGCTCATGAAGTAGTTACCACGATGATGATGACTTTCATTGCGGTATTATTCACTCAATGGCTGGCGGCAGGGCCTCTTCAAGAACCAGGACAGGTTCAACCACAGGCACAAACTCCGCTCATCTTTGCTACTGCGGAGCTCGATAAACTCTTTGGTTCAAGTTTTCTGAATTTCGGGTTTATCATTGGTATTTTCGCCGTTATTGGTGTATGGATTCTTCTGAGGAATACCGTGCTCGGGTATGAAATGCGTGCAGTTGGAAAGAATGAGACAGCAGCCCAAGCTGCAGGTATTAATCCGAAGAAAATGATTGTGATTTCACTCTTTATAAGCGGCTGCCTTGCAGGCTTGGCCGGTGCTGTTGAAATTCTTGGATATTATCATCGTTTCAGAGATGGGTGGTCAGCGGGTTTAGGCTTTGATGGAATCACTGTTGCAGTTCTTGGGGCAAATAATCCCATTGGGGTTCTACTAGGGGCGATTTTCTTTGGATTTCTCCGTGCAGGTGCCATTCCAATGCAAACTATCGGAGGGGTTCCTGCTGAAATGGTAGATGTTATTCAAGGATTAGTTGTTCTTTTCGTAGCCGCTCCCAAAATCGTAATGTGGCTAGCAAGGAAGGGAATCAAATGGGCGAAATGGCTCGTAGAGGACCCAATGAAAGCTTTGCCCATTTTCTTAGGTTCCATTTTTGCATTGATTGGTGGACTATTGAGTCTTGCTATTGGTGCAGCAATGGTTGGGGCCTTGGTCCAAGCTGGACTTATCGGAGATATCTTTACTCTAATACTCTCAGATCCATTCATCGCCATGTATGTTGGGGTAGCTAGCATCGCGGTGATAATTGGTATCTTATCCCTGTTCACATTCTATGGACTAATGATGACCCAGCGGTGGTCAGTGATCACTCTCATATCTGCTGCAATCATTTGGATAATCCTCGGGTATGTTACCACGGCTATGCTAGGTGGGACCTTGCTGATTCCACTCAGTGTCTTTGGTGTGCTAGGAATTATCTTTGCGATATGGAGTTTCATACTCCTATATCAAAAAGGTGTTATCTTCGTGGAGGTGAAGACTGATGCAAATTGACCCTGCGACACTAATTCTGTTCGGATGGATACTCAATTCTACATTGCAAGTGGGAACGCCATTGGTTCTTGCAGGACTTGGTGGTATGTTTTCGGAGCGCTCAGGTGTGGTAAACATTGCCCTTGAAGGTATCATGTTAATGGGTGCATTTGCAGCAGTGGCCGTGACTTACTTCACTGATAATCCCTGGTTAGGGGTTCTCGGTGCTGTTATAGCAGGTATCCTCTTGGCTTCAATCCATGCAATAGTAAGTGTCAAACTAAAAGGAAACCAAATTGTCAGTGGTACAGGAATTCTTCTCTTTGCTGCTGGATTCACAACGCTAATGCTTTTCGTGATTTGGGGATTACGCGGAGTTTCGCCCGGAGTTACTCCCCTACCAGAAATATACCTTCCAGGTATTGGTCATCTTTCGCCGCTTATTTTCATCATGTTCGCACTGGTCCCGATTTGCTGGTTTGTCCTCTATAGGACGCCATTTGGGCTGCGACTCCGTGCCGCAGGCGAGGATCCCAGTACGTTGGATACTGCTGGAATAAGTGTTGAACGATATCGGATTTATGGGGTACTCCTTAGTGGTGCTCTTGCTGCCATGGGTGGCGCTCAAATGTCGATTGGTTTTGGCTCCTGGTTTGGGAAAGGAATGACAAGTGGTGCTGGATTCATTGCTCTCGCCGCAATGATCTTTGGAAACTGGAATCCCATAGGAATTCTCA
This sequence comes from Candidatus Hermodarchaeota archaeon, assembly GCA_016840185.1. The sequence continues at coordinate 17,752 of JAEOSV010000040.1, forward strand.
TCGCTGGACTGTTCTTCGGGTTCACCACCGGTCTGAACTATGCAATCCAAATTGCTCCCGGATGGGAGTGGCTCGTTGGTGCTGGGAACTTCATTCAGATGATTCCGTATGTTGCGGTTATCTTGGCCCTCGGTATTATCAGGCGGTCGATACCACCGAAAGCGATAGGGGTGCCGTATATCAAAGAAAAGGAAGTATGAGGTTTCGATAGGTTCAATGACACTTCGGTCTATCAAGAGAAACGTTTAATCAGGTAGTTCGTAGGTATTAGACTAGCAGGAACGTGATATTTTGAGTTCAGATGATGTGTGTCAAGCGTGTGGGAAGATGGTGCAAACACCGATCAAGTGCTCGAATTGTAATGCCTCGTTTCATCGCGCTTGCGTGTTTAAGAAGAAGAAATACAAATGCACTGCATGTGGTCATGAATCAGATAAACACGAGCTTCGGTTTGGCTAAACCCAATCAAGACGGATTGATTACTTCCTAGAGATTCTTCAATTTCTTTGCAGCTTCTTGCATGAAATCAGGAGAACCTTTCATACGACCCGTCGAGAGAACCATGGCCCGATAATTCCCAAATTGGTCAGGTTCAATATCGATTTTTTGACACACCTCTTGAACAAAACTCTCCATATCTCCTGTGTATTCCGTGTCGAGAACCGCTTTGGCAAATGATTTCTGACTCGGAGCAATTTTTCGTTCCTTTTGGGGTTCACCAAAACATGCAGTTACAGCTGTCAACTGCTCTTCGTTTGAGACTCGAAGAAACACATCGACTTTCATAACCCCCCGATCTGTTGTGCTTGTGGTTAATTGAGCTGAAAACGTGCGATCTTCAGACCGTGCAGTTAATCCGCCACCCATGTCTGCTTCTCGAGGTTCTATGCCCAATCGGTCACACACGCATTTGAATGCCTTTTGAGCCGGTGGAACGGTGGTAAATTCATATATTAGCTCTTTTCGCATGAGACACACCTTTCTTGAATATACTGGGAATCACTGAGGACGAGGATTCTTAATAAAATATCGTGTTCTTTTCATGAAAGAAACCATTCAGGAACAAATCTGATTTTCGATTCTATCCGTTTTAGTCGGCTCCTAGTTAAAGCACAAGCCTATATAGCTAAATACTCAGAGACTCGTAGAACCTACAAATTAACTCTAAGGAGTATTGTCTATGCGGCGAACACTCGTCCAACAATTTATGATTTTCTTATTAGTCGGGTTCATGGCCCTAGCCTTCCTAGCACCCGCAACCAACACAACATACAACGTGACAGCTCAGCCTCCTGCCCTAGACACACCCGCGTCCACGTACTCGGGTGCCGCAACCGTGACGTGTTTCACGTCACCGGACTCTAGCGATGCCGTGGTCAGGGACCTGTTGCAAAACACTGAGAATGAAATGCAAATCATGGTCTATGCCTTTACCAACTGGTTTCTCATCGATGAAATCCATCAGGCTTTAGCCCGAAACGGAACTATGGAAATCACCATTATCGTTTCGTGGAAATGGGCATCCTATCCCGAACGTGATCTCACCTATGGTGCATTTTATAACCTCTCCCAGAACGCAGCGTTCAATAACAATCTCTTCCTTTACTTCTCTGAAGCCACTTATCTTGAATTTTCTCATGCTAAATACATGATATTTGACCAAGAAGTTGTCGTGGTTCAAAGTGCCAACTGGGCAAAATCTGGCATTCCCCCCGCTCCCAGTGATGGAAACCGAGAATGGGGTGTTGTCATTGAACAACCTGATGTAGTCGACTACTTCTATGATTCATTTGTCCACGACTTGAACCTCGACAATGTCGAACCGTATGTCCCCCACATCGACGATTTTGAAGATTTCAGCGAAAATATCTCCACAGGACCATACCCACATCCTTTCGATAACCAAACCTTCAGTGGCACCATGAGCATCCAATGTGTACTCTCTCCAGACAATGACGTTGCAACAATAACTGCACTCATTGACTCAGCGACTTCAACACTCATGGTTCAACAAATGTATTCGAAACTCGAATGGGATGGGAATCCTAACCAGTTCAATGACGCAATCGTCGCTGCCGCCGCCCGTGGGGTGGACTGCAAAGTGATGTTAGATAACCGAAGTGCAGGGATGCAGGAAGTAGCTGAAATGCTCCTTGCAAACGGTGTCGATGTCCGATTCACTAATCAAACCTACTTCACATGGACTCATAACAAAGGAGTCATCGTCGACGGCCAGAAAGTCCTCGTATCCAGCATCAACTGGAGTTATGAATCCACCCACGAAAACCGCGAAGCTGGAGTTATCATCACTCATTCAGGGGTTGCAAACTATTTCACCCAGATTTTCAACTGGGACTGGAATGTCGGCGTGTCAATCACACCACCCACTCCTCCTCCACCCCCAGAACCAATTCCCCTTGAATACATCATCATTGGCGTAGTAGTATTTATTGTCGTGGCTATTGCTGGATGGGTGTATAATCGATACATCAAAAAGTGATCCAATCATCGTACAAACGTCTAAGGAGAGGTGCCCCCAGCGGATGGGCCTCCTCTCCTCAAACCTTCTTTTGAGCAATGGTTGAAGCATTACCTAGTCATAAAACGGGATATCCCCGCTCAGAAATCTGTAGACAAAACGCTTCACGGCGGCTTCTCCTTCGTCAGTGGGACCTGCACGCCAATGAAGGCGACAAACATAATCTAATAATGGTCGGAGCCGTTGCACTTGGCTGGCTCGAAGAATGGCAGCATGTTGCATCGGATTACGATGGGGTTGCAGTTCAATGAGCACTTCCCACAGTATTCGATCCGAATCTGCTTGAGGTTGCATTAGTTGTTCCATGTTCGTTAAACCTCCTCAAAGAAAGAAATCTACACGTAGCTACAAAAAGGCAGAGAGGGGTTCGGATAAGTAAAGACGCACGATTTACTTCCATTGGGTGAATTAGACGTGAAACGGAAACAGGGCTATTTGAAAAGACATATCAATCATGACGATAAGACTAAGTGGTGAGGGAAGCGTCAATGGATGAATCTGTTGGTCACGAAATCAGCGATATTAGTCGCTGGTGGTCGTTATGCCTCCTTATTCTTCCGATTTCCATATTTCTCATCATCTGGGTGGCATCGACTTGGCCTTTTGGATTTGGAGGCATTTGGTTTATTATAATCCTAATTGTCTGTTCAGGGATTATCGTCATTCCCTTACTTGTCGATCATGAATATCGGGTCCGAGTCATCCAGCGAATCCGAGGAACTCCCTCGTCTCATGATTTTCTTCATATCCCGGAAGAAACAGATTGGAGTGATCCCTCGGCGATACAAGTGTGGCCAATTATCCGCTCCGTAGAAGGAGAGCCAGTTTCGAGTCGTTCACATGTTCAGTTCTATGAATCGCGTCTCCTCTCAATTCCTGTCATTGAACAAAAATTACCAGAGCTGGAAGAAGCCATCAATGAACTCGATGCACAAGTAGAAACCTATCTGATTGCAAAGGAATCTCGCCGTCCGAATAGAGAACAACTTATGATTGAACGGAGCGCAGCCAACCAACTCCTAACATCCTTGTTGATTCAACGAGGTAAAAAAACTGTGACTCCTCAATTCTACCGACGCAAACGACGTTGGCTCCTTCGAACGATTGAGCAAATCGATATTGCACTCGGAGAAACGAAGACAAGGACTCCTACTAAGTTACCCGGGTAACGAACATCACAAGAGTATAAGTCACTAAACGGTCAACTCTATCATTATTAAAATCGAGTAGGTGTTCTTCGGTGCCACCACTCCGAAAAGTAATCATTGTCAGTCATACCCATTGGGACCGCGAATGGTATCTTCCCTTTGAGGACTTTCGTTGGTTGCTTGTAAAGACCTTAGACCAACTTATCGACCTGATGGAATCAAATCCCAAATATGCATGGTTTAATCTCGATGGTCAAACCATTATCTTGGACGATTACTTAGAACTGCGACCCGAAAACCGTCAACGCCTCAAGCAGTTAATTGCACAAGGTCGATTGCAAATTGGTCCCTGGTATGTCCTTGCCGATGAATTCTTAGTAAGTGGAGAATCACTCGTGCGAAATCTCATCTATGGTCAACAGGTAGCCAACGAGTTTGGTGAGGTAATGGCAATTGGATACGTGCCCGATGCTTTTGGGCATGTCGCCCAGCTTCCGCAGATTCTCCGGGGTTTTGACATTCATTCCAGCATTTGGTGGCGGGGACTCGAAGATCATGGAAAAGCCCTTCCAACTGAGCTCCGATGGCGAGCTCCGGATGGCTCTGAAGTCCTCTTGGTACATTTACGGTCTAGTTACTCCCCAGCGGCAAACCTACCGAATTCAGTGGATGCAGCGTTAGCCCAAATCTTGATGCCTTTGAACATGCTTTCCTTACGTGGGACAAGTTCGGCAGCACTCTTAATGAATGGTAGTGACCACCTTCCTCCACAACCCTTCTTACCCGATCTGCTTCACGCGCTCAATCAACGTCTCCAATCAGAAGATATTCTACAAGGGCAGTCAGTTTCCCAATTATTAGGAGAATTTGGCAAAAGTCCTACAGACAAACAAGTTACTGGTATGGATGAGTTGAGCCCCTTTATTGACCAATTGTTCGCCGATTTCATCACTGAGTTGCATGGTGCGACCTTCCACCATGGCACGTTCCAAGACTACATCGATATCATCCGAAAGGAAGTCAATATAGCCGAATTGCCCGTGATTGAGGGGGAGCAACATGCCAGTAAATACATCCCCATTCTTCCAGGAGTTTTTTCATCACGTCTTTACCTAAAACAAAGTAATTTTGCCACCCAGCAACTCCTTGAACGCTGGGTCGAACCCTTTGCCACCATTGCTTGGTGGCTAAAAGCCCCATATCCAACAATCCCTCTTCGACATGCATGGAAACTGCTCCTCCAAAATCACCCCCACGACTCGATATGTGGCTGCAGTGTCGATACAACTCACGCAGATATGGACCGCCGCTTCGTCTGGAGCCAACAACTTGGTAACCAGCTACTCAGCGAAGCCATCCACTACATCAACCAACGCGCCTCCTCTCAACCCCCGGCGAACGTTCCAGAACAACCCTTAGCGGTTTTCCGCGTCTTTAATCCGCATCCATGGAACGCCACAGAAGTTGTCCGAACACTGCTTGAACTTCCGGCACCCCATACTTCAAAATCACCTCTAGCCTTGTATAATGACCAAGGTGAATCCATCCCATTTCAATTAACGAAAAGAAAAGACGTCGATCCAGCTATCTCATCTATAATACCGATTCATTCACTCCCTCATGTATACACTGGGGAACGACATTTTCCAGATGAAAAACTGCAAATCTTGGTCACCTTTATCGCTTCAGTAGTTCCCGGATTAGGCTACTCAACATTCTATCTCGCACAACACAAGACGGATTCTCCAACACTGTCTGAATCTCCAGTAGCTGTCAAACGAGGTAAAACCGGATACGTAGTTGAAAACCCGTTCATCAAAGTACAGGTATCCGCCCAAGACGGCTCGTTGAATGTACATCACAAACCAACAACCAAGGAGTATTCTCAACTTCTGGTATTCGAAGATACGGGGGATATTGGCGACGAATACAACTACTGCCCCCTACAACAGGATACACGAATCACGACTATAGACCAAGCGAAAGCGAAGATTCGGATCATAGAAGAAGGACCTGTCACCGTCACACTTGCAATTACTACACAACTTACCGTTCCAAAAAAGGCCCAAAAGACTCGTCAAAGCCGTAGTACACAAAAAACAACGATTCCATTTCGAACCCTAATCACTGTTAATGCATCTTCACCTCGTATCGATGTTCAAACCACCTTCACCAATGCGGCTGAAGACCATCGCATTCGTGTTCTCTTTCCCACAAACCTCGACTCAAATTCAGCCTGGGGAGACACCCCATTCCACGTCACCGAACGACCACTAGAACCCGCACCCCAAGAATGGGAAGCACAACTGTACCCCATGATGATGGACTACTACCTCACCTCAATGCTCAACCAACCCAACGTCCCAGGCAAACCCATGGGCTGGTACGAAGACTCCACCACCACCCACGCCCTCCAAACCTTCGTCGACGTCAACGACGGTGCTCAAGGCTTACTGATTGCCACCAGAGGACTCCCCGAATACGAAGTGCTCACTGATGCGAAACGCACAATCGCTTTAACACTCCTCCGCTCTGTAGGGTGGCTCTCCCGAGAAGATCTCACCACCCGGAGAGGGCATGCAGGCCCAGGGCTTCCCACACCGGGCGCACAATGCTTAGGAGAACAGATCACTCACTATTCAATCATTCCGCATAGTGAATCATGGAAAAATCCAACCACACTAAAGTATACCCGCCAATTCATCACTCCGCTCAAAGCCATCCAAATCACAGAAACCAAAAAAGCCCAGCTTTCTTCATCACAGGGCTTTCTTACACTTAGTCCATCAAACTGCGCTTTTAGTTGCCTGAAGAAAGCAGAAGATACTGACTCGACAATTCTCCGCATGTTTGAAATCAGTGGCCAACCATCCAAAGTTGTCATTAACACAAAAATTCCCATAAAACGTGCCAGTTTTGTAAACTTGGCTGAGAAACAAATACACACACCATCAGTTAACGTCTCCTCACCAACGCAGTTAGTAATTCGGCTTTCATCTTATCAAATACAATCTCTTCAAATCAAACTCCGATGATGTCCTAACGCCGAAAACCCAAAGAATAAAAATGGCGCTTGCTAATTTCTAGATGGAGGTGGAAAGTTATCGAACCACGTGCTGACAAACTCTATACTCCTCTACGAAGAGGACCCAACTCCTGGATCATTCTTACCTTGCTCGTGGGCTTCATTGTGTGTCTACTTATTGGGCTTGGATTCATTCTAGCTCTAACGCTGGTACATCTTCCAATCCAATTAGCAAGCTTGCTCAATATTCTTGGGTTGTTAATGCTTCACATTGCCTTTATCCAACTCTTCATCTTTACACTCGCTTTTATTGGACAACTTAGGTCTTAGGCACTCCTTAGATTATACAAATCCAACTCTTTGAATCCGAGACTCGTAACACAACGTCAAAGAACTAAAAAGATAAGTACCTCAGATTATCAGAAAGAGTGGAGGTTTGGAGGTAATTCATCCGATTCTAACATCCTTTCGTGAACACCCTCAAACTATTAGGATTCCACGAAGATCACGATATCGCGCTCCTTCCACATTCGGAATCATCATGTTTTTCATTACATTTCTTATCGTTGGTCTATACTTTTTCTTTTCTGCACTCGTCCACCAAACTAACTATGACTTATTCTCTTCATTGATGATGTACAGTATTGGGTCCTTTATTGTCACCGGAGTGGTTGGGGCAATCTTATTCGCAGCAGGGGTATTAGAATTCAATGCGAGACGTCATCGAACCCGTCTCCGCCGTCGGGCACGAAGATGGAGAAGATCGTATTTCGCGCCACATGAACATGAAGAACAAGGGTCCATGGATGAAATTACTGAATGGCCTGAAGATGCCCATCGGAACATCCCGGATTGGTTAATCCCATTACTCCGAAACCGATCCACTGCAGTAGCAATTCACAAAGATATAGTATCCTCAACTGAAACACCTGAAGAAGCTGAATCACAATTCCAGACACGATTAGACGATTTGGAAACAGAGCTGATTACAATCTTTCAGACTCGCCACTCAGAACAAAAAATAACAGAAGCTTCAGGTTTGATAACTGAGGCTGAAATTGAGAAAGAAGCCGTTCTTGACCTTCTCGGCGCCCTCGAACTCCAACACCAAGAGGGGAAAGTCTCCAAGGCGTTCTATGAACGTAAACGGGATCAACTACTTGAACGCCTGGCAAAGGCAGTGTGAGAAACCCAATAGAAACAGGCAGTTCTTTGTGAAAAATATGATTTTTGGGTAACTGGGGGACCAAAACTTTTTATACTCACAGCGATAGGCGTAATATAATTACACAATACGTGTAATGGAATGGTGAAATACAATAACTGAAACACAACACCAACTATCAGAGCTCATTGAAACCTTCGACGCATTCGAGTTAGGTGACTCAATCTCCATTGGAAACGCCCATTTCATTCCGATTCTTCTCGAGGAAGAGGAACAGCCACGAGACTATATCACGGCCAATGAAGCCCTCGAAAAAGGGTTTTTGGAACTTCAAGACACAGGGCAAATTGATACGGTTCTCGCCATTAATCGAGCCACCAAACCAGTGCTTATCATCGCAGGAATGGATGTGCACGCCGAAGGAACCCAGTCACGGATTATCATCGGGAGTCATCTCATCCCTCCAAAGACCCAAACGGTTCTTCCCTGTCGTTGCACTCATGATATTCATCCTATTCGTCGATATGCCAGCTTGATGACTGACGTTGAACACTACTCAGTTGCATCACCGGGTGTCCGTGGGCATGCTATTACGGGGAAAGTGGCTGCCCAAGATCGAGTGTGGGCAAAAGTCAAGGCGCACCGTGCAAAATTAAAATCCGCCTCCATTAAGGGAAAGACTCTCTTAGATGATAAAGAAGTCTCATCGCGTTTGAGTGTCCTTCAAGGCAAAGCAGCTCAAGAGATGCAAGATGAAATTGCTAAAGTCCAACCCCTAGACCAACAAATCGGACTCGCCGTGATTAGTGAAAATGAAGTCCAAGCCATTGAGATTTTTGATAGTCCTGAAACTTACCGCCACTTCCACAGTCATCTGATGGGACGCTTCGCATACGAAATTGCGACTCCCAAACCCACCACACCGAAGAAAGTAGCCTCGCTTCGCGCTCGTATGCTTAATGAGGTACGACGTCTCAGCCAGCATTTGGATATTGAGGAAGGCAAAGGAACTGCCCAACAAAAGGGGAAAATCCTCGGGACATTACAGAACAAGGATAAGCGCCTGGTTCATCTCTGTCTCGAAAAAATCTAATCGATTCTACTGGATCGAGCTCAGGGCAGTTCCTCTCTTTTTTTTTCTGAATCGCAAAGACCAAAGGATTTTGAGTCTGAAATCGTTACTTTGAAAAAGACAGGCGTCGAGGATGTCATCGTGAACCCATCATTACGCTTTCGGCTTGGGTTGTTATTTTGCACTGGTATCCTACTCGGCTCACTATTGACTCTGTGTTGGCCCGCATATCACCAAGTAGTATCACCATTTCAGCCTGGAAGCAATCCTCGGGAAGGATGGGCTGTTCTTATGGAAATGAACTTCTATGAATCCGGCACGGACTTAGCTACCGGTTATGCTGATACGCAAAAATGGAACACGACACTTCATACGCTGGGGTGGCAAACCGACCACATTCTCCTCCACAGAGGACCTATTGTCCAGCAAACAGGCGAAGCCGCACTCCAGTTTCTTTCAACCAATGCGGATGCGAATGATGTCGTGCTCTTCTTTGTATTTGCCCATGGGAACTATCTCCTCACCGATGTGCAATGGCAGGCATGGTTCCCTCACCTGTGGACTGAACTTCTGAGCCAAGAAAAACTCTTCATGGTTTCTGCGTGCTCCTCAGAGATCATGCTTCAACCACTGTACGATGATCCTGCTCCTCACATTCATTTGGCTTCGACCGAAGATGATGAATTTGCCTGGGCAGGGTTACCCGAGGAAGGATTGCCTGTAATCGGTGAAGTGTTTAACCACTTCTTCACGAACGCCTTGGTGAATGCCAGCGCTGACTCCAATACTGATGGTGAGGTGACCATCGAAGAAGCCTTTTCGTTTGCTGCGCCACTTAGCCGAACCTA
>JAEOSV010000302.1 GCA_016840185.1 Candidatus Hermodarchaeota archaeon
CCAACGCCTTCAACAGCTCAAAGAAACAACCTGGGACATAATCATTATTGGAGGTGGGATAAATGGAGCTGGAGTTGCCTTTGAAGCTGCATATCGGGGACTAACCGTTGCCATTCTTGATCAGGATGACTTCGCATTTGGGACATCGAGTCGATCTACGAAGCTAGCGCATGGCGGGTTCCGTTATATCGCCAAACGGGAATTTGGGCTAGTCCGAGAAGCAACGACTGAACGAAATTGGCTCCGGGAAAAAGGATTACCTCATTTGACACGACCAACTCGTTTTCTTTACCCAATCCTTTCTGCTGGTATGATAGATGGACAGGAGCTTCCGAAAAGTTGGAGTTATCGAGCTGTTAGATTGGGCGCGTTTTTGTATGATTTTCTGAATTCTTTTCGAAGCCATAAGAGAGCAAGAGGGGCCAAAAATATTGAAGAGCTCAAGGAATTTGAACCCCTTTTGGACACTTCTCGCTTGAAGGGGGCGGTTATTTGGTATGATTCTAACATCGACGATGGGCGGCTCGTAATCGAAACCATCAAAGAAGCTGCTTTTACAGGGAAAGCCTTACCCATGAATTATATCCGTGTTGTCGGCTTCACTCACGATTCAAAGGGGAGAATTAGTGGAGTTGAAGCCACTGATGTCCATGACATTGAATCTACAAAATTTCAAGTGAAAGGAAGAGTAGTCATCAACACAGCAGGAGTTTGGGCAGACACAGTTCTGTCATTAAATGACGAAAATGCAGAGAAAGTAATTCGTCCAACGAAGGGTGTTCACCTAACATTCCATCGGAAGGATTTCCCGATTAATGATACGATTGCCATAAACTCAATTGATGACCGGCGGTTCTTCTTTGCGATTCGACGTAACGAGTGGGTCCTTGTTGGGACCACGGATACCGATTATTCAGGAGACCCAGTGGAAGCCTATTGCACCCGTGAGGATGCGGATTATCTGCGAAAAACGATTAGGATTCTGTTTCCCAAGGCAAAAATCGATGACAAATACATTCACGGAACCTATGCGGGTCTACGGCCTCTTGTGGCAGAAATTGGTAAACCAGAAAGTGATGTCTCCCGAAAGCACACGGTGCTTGAACGGGATGATGGACTCTATAGCCTTCTTGGAGGGAAACTCACTACTTTCCGAAAAATGGCAGAAGATCTTTTGCTAAACCATATTCGAAAAGCACGAACACTTCTTGATTTGCCCAAATTTTCAGGTAAGAAAAATCTTACTAAAATTACATATGCAATTGCGCTTACAAAACTAGAGTGGAACTCCCTCCCTGAGGTGACGAATTCGACCCTTTCCCCATACATTCTCAATCACCTCTATCAACAGTATGGTCGGGGGGGTAGAACTATCCTTCATACTATCAAAAAGGAGCCAGGATTAGCAAACCGCATTTTGGATGTCCCTGAGTACCCCATCGAAGTTGCACCCTGGATAGAAGCAGAAGTGGATTATGTAACACGCCATGAAGCCCCTCTTCGCATCGAAGACGTACTCTGTCGACGGATGGAAATTTGTTGGTTAGTTCGCCCTGAATATCAAGGCAAAATTGCTCAAACAGTCGTGAACCGAATGGGCAAAATCCTAGGATGGTCTTCTAAAACCAAACGGGAAGAAATTACACGCTATTTGGAATATATTCGAAAGAACAGCTTCTTTTTCGAAGGAAAAATTCCGATAAACTGAATGCACAACCCAAAGATACTGTTTCATCTGAACCCCACAACTTTTTGAGGTTAAGACGCCGACCTAGACAAGAGCGATCCGTTATGGCATCCCAATCTTGGTTCCGCACAGACCGAAAATGGATTCTATTCACAATATTTCTATTCATCATAGCATCAGCCGCACACATCTGGATACAACTTACCGGTGGATATAGTGCAGGCGCGTACCTTGACATGATTCCCCATTTTCTCTTCGGAGCGGCAATTTGCGCATTTATTCTGAACTTTAACCTGTCCCGATCTTGGAAAAAAGTTCTACCGATTGTCCCCCCACTTTTGCTGATCATTCTTCCAGCCATCCTCTACACGTTGGCGGTCGCCTTTGCTTGGGAAATCTTTGAGGAATTCCTCTCCATCTTCTTTCCATGGATCGGTATTTACTCAAATTTCTGGTGGAACGGTGTCCGTGACATTATCATGGGTCTTCTAGGAGCCACGGTTGCAGCAGGGTTATACCTGTGGCACTTCCCCACCATTTTAGAGAAACAGGATGTAATTGAAAGAACGAAGCCCAAGACTCATGACGTAGGTTACATACCAGGCAAATCGTCAATGCCCTACTGTGAGAACTGTGGATCAGTAATAGAACCAGGTTCAAAACATTGCTCTAATTGTGGACATAAACTCTAATTCTTGGCTCCTAGAATTTGTGGCGGGAACATAAGATATTCAAGGAATAATCGTTTATGTAAGCCGAACCTGGTGAGACCCATGAATAGTGATACAGTGTATGAACGCCTACGAGAGCATCTGGACAATCTACCAGTTGGTTACCCAAAAACCGAATCAGGAGTGGAAATTCGTATTCTCAAACGTCTTTTCACCGAAGAAGAGGCTGAAATGGCCACCCACCTCACCTATATTCCCGAAACAGCCGAGCAAATTGCTCAACGGGCCAATTGGGAAGTCGAGGAGATTAAACCCCTGCTAGAGCGCTTAGCCGATAAGGGGTTAATTTTTCGTTCCCATAAAAGAGGAATTACCCAATATCGTGCTGAATGGTTTGCCATTGGAATCTATGAACATCAAGTCAAAAACATGACAAAAGAGTTGGCTGAGGATTTTGAGCAGTATTTGGATGAAGCTCTTCGAGAGGAGCTCGTTGCATCCGCTGACCCACCTCAACTCAGAGTCATCCCTGTGCACGCTAGCTTGTCCCCCACAATGGGAGTTCTGCCCTATGAAGATGCCCGCGAAATCGTAAAGAAACAGAGTAAAATCGCCATTGCACCTTGCATTTGTCGTATTGAAAAACGGGCTCTTGGTGAAGAATGTGACAAACCTGACGAGGTATGTATGATTTTCTCTACCGGCGCATATTACTACATTGAAAACGGATATGGTCGTGAAATTACTTCTAATGAAGCACTAAAAATTCTTGACCAGGCACACGATGTAGGGCTTGTCTGTAGCCCCAGTAACGATCAAAAAGGCTTCGTTATTTGTAATTGCTGTGGTTGTTGTTGTGAGATTCTGAGTAGTTTGAAGAAAATACCCAAGCCCAGTTCTATCGTTGCAAGTAACTATTTTACTGAGGTTGATGCAGACAGTTGTACAGGTTGTGAAACCTGTCTTGATCGATGTCAAATGGATGCCATTACTATGGAGGGGGGCATTGCAACAATTGACTTAGATTATTGCATTGGTTGTGGATTATGTGTCACTACCTGTCCTTCAGAGGCTTTGGCTTTGAAAAGAAAAGAAGAACCCGAAGTTATTGTTCCTCCTGCGAATGCTTTTGAGCTTTACCGTGAAATCGGAGAAAAACGGATTCAACGTAAGTCTGCAGATTCTTAGCAGTGGAAATCCTGTTGAGTTAAATTGCTATTCACCAATTGAGGGAAAATAAAAGAGAGAGGGAAGCCCTCGAAAATTAACTGACGGAGGGTTCCCATTTTTTGCCTCTTTTGGCTATTTCTTCATCACGTAGAATCCGGCGGAGAACCTTTCCAACCGCACTTTGCGGTAGTGCATCACGAAACTCTACAGATGTGGGGCGTTTATAACCAGCCATCTTATCTTTCGACCACTTGATGATTTCTTCTTCAGTCGCAGTTTGACCGGGTGCAAGAACAACATACGCCTTGACAGTTTCGTTACTGGGGTCATCCTCACGAGGCATTCCAATAACAGCCGCTAATTGAATCTTTGGATGTTCTGTTAGGATTTCCTCAATTTCTGCCGGCCAAGCCTTTAGTCCACTGACGTTGATCATGTCTTTCTTGCGATCGGTGATGACGAGGTATCCTTCTTTGTCAAAGTGTCCAATGTCACCGGAAAAGAAGTAGCGCTTGCCACCAATGGTTCTTATGGCTTCAGCGGTTTCTTTTTCTTTCTGCCAGTAGCCTTTCATGACTTGTGGTCCATGAATTGCCACTTCCCCATCTTCTCCGGTCTTGAGCTCTTTCTTACCTTTATCAATGTCGAAGATTTTGATGATTGTATCAGGCATTGGGAATCCAACGGCACCGAATTTTCGTTGCCGTTTATTGCTAGGGTCAGCGGATGCTAGTGGAGAAGTTTCTGTGAGACCATAGCCTTCAAAGATGGTTCCGCCAGAGACCGCTTCAAAGGTTTTCGCCGTGGCGGGAGGTAGCGGTGCTGCTCCTGACGCACAGGCTTTCAGGCTGCTAAGGTCATATTTTCCTACATTGGGATGATAGGCAATACCGGCGTACATGGCGGGAACAGAGTGTAGAAAAGTTACTTTGTAGTCTTGAATTGCTGCAAGGAGATCCGTAAGTGGTGGTTTTCCGGCTCGGGGATCAGGGACACAAATGAGTTTACTTTGCTGGTATGCAGATGCAATCATTGTCAACGTCAGTCCATAGCTGTGATACCATGGAAGTGCACCAATGTACACTTCATTCCCAATATCAACTGGAACTGCAGGACCACCTTGATCAGGTTCAAGCCAAATCCATTCATTATATTGGAGAACATTAGCATACAGGTTGTGGTGTGTTAGCATCGCACCTTTAGGAACGCCAGTTGTTCCGCCAGTGTATAAAATCAAAGCAATGTCTTCGGTTGGTTTGATTTTGACTTGGGGTGGGTCTGGCGCGTAGTTTGCCATGATTTCATCGTATTGAATGGTAATTCCTTCCTCGTAGTAGGGACTTTTGGGGATTTTCCCAAAGAGTCCGCCAATGATAGCTTTGAATTTGGGAAGCCATGCCTTGATGCTGCAGATGATGACTTGATTAACTTTGGTTCCTTTGACAGCTTCATAGCAGGTTGGAGTCATTTCAGGATGGTCAATGCAGAAGACCGTTTTTGCTCCTGAGTCTTCTAGCTGGTGCTTCAATTCAGGGGCCTTGTAACGTGGATTACAAGTTACTACAACGGCTCCAGCCTTTAAGATGCCAAAGAAGATTGGTGGGTAGTGTGGTAGATTAGGGAGAAAGAGTGCCACTCGATCGCCCTTCTTTATGCCGTTACTGCGAAGATAATTGGCGATGCGGTTAGCACTTTCAAGGACCTCGTTGTAAGTTCGTTCAGTATAGAAGATAGTATAGGTTTTCTCTCCGCCTTCTTTAGCGGCTTTGTCAAGAATTGCGAAGAGGGGTTCCTTTGGATAGTCTAGGGATTTTCGTACGTTTTCAGGCCAGTTATGTTTGTGCCAGAGCATTTCTTTCATGTTTTTTTGCTCCATTTAGTTAGTTGGTAATAGACGAGTATCCGTTATTGTGAAGTTCTTATTGAATTACCTTTTGGCAGAGTGAAAAAAATCGACAAAAATCAATAGGGTGCACTTCTCAAAGTTTTCGGCTCCCTTCCCGATAGGCTACCCGATTCATTTTCGCCTGATGTTCACGAATAAACTCTCTTACTAGCTCAGGTTCATGCGAACTCAATTGGCGGAGCACCCAACCGACCGCCTTCGCCACAAAAAATTCTGAGTCACCAATATGGGGGGTTACCGCTGTTAGTATCCAGGATCCGTATTCCTTTCGGTACTGTCCTCGCATACACAATTCTAGAAAAGGCACGATTGCCATTCGGCGTCGCCAGAAATTGTCATTTTTTCCCCATTTATTCAATTTTGTACGGAGTTTTGGATTCACAATCATTTGTTTCCCTACAACCCAAGCTAAGGGATCAGTGAGGGCCCATGTGTCAATGTCGTCAATCCATGCATCA
>JAEOSV010000303.1 GCA_016840185.1 Candidatus Hermodarchaeota archaeon
ATGGCGGATTAGGCACCTCCATAAAAAGGACTTACGTCCTAAAAGGACACAATTGGAGGGGAGAGGGAATGGTTTTCTAGGGGGGAGGGAAGTGCCATTATCTTTCGCCAAACCCAGTGTTCCCACTTATTGCGCTCTTTTTTCTTATTTAAAGATTTCATCTAGCGCTGTTACTTAAAATACTTTACAGCCATAAAAACCTAAGGAACTCGGCATGCTAATAATTTGGAGCAAGTTAGTCTATTTGTAAATCTGGGGGTATTGGAAGCTTAGGATGTCGTTGGTAGTAGTCGTAGATTAGTCGAAGGATCTCCGCGGCTTCAGCAATACTTGAGAAAACGGGGAGATTCGCTTGGCGAAACTGGATTCGGGTGGCAAGATTTTCTTCGGGATAGCCGACTGCGGGGACGGCGACGAGGAAGGGTTTGTGTAATTCTTTCACGCAGTATTGACCTGCTTGAATCATCATGTTCCAATAAAGTGAAGCCATATCCTTCATGTCCATATGATTGGCCATGAAGTGAACGTAATGCGGGGCGGCTTCGACGATAATAGCGTCGATATTCTTGTCCTCAGCGACATGTCGAATGGTTTTGACTGTGTTTTCGGGATAGAAATAACTCGATGCCATATCGATGGGATTCTTAATGTTGGTTCCAACTGCGTTGATGACTTTTGATAGCGCTTGTATGGTTTCTTGATTTAGACGAGGAATTTCAAACCCATATTGGGCTAGTGAATCGGTTCCCGCGACTCCAGCGCCTCCGCTTATGGCAATCAGTGCAACCCGTTTTCCTGGGGGCGGTGGGCACCGAATGAAGGTTACAATTGTATTGATTAGTCGTTCAAAACTATCCACTGAAGCTGCACCTGTTTGACGAAGAAGGGCGTGCCAAATATCTGTGGATCCTGCTAAGGCGGCACTATGACTTGACACTGCACGTTTTCCAGCATCTGTGATTCCGGACTTCCAAACAACAATAGGTTTGTCAGGTGCACAGGCAGCTATCGCTTTACGAAGTCGAGGGCCATCTCGAACTCCTTCGATATACATGCCAATGACCTGAGTTTTCGGATCTCGGTGTAGGTATTCCACTAGTTCCCAGCTACTGATATCGGCTTCGTTTCCATAGCTGAATACTTTACTACATCCAAGCCTAGTTTCTGTCACTGCAAGGTAAGCATCAATGGCTTTTCCCCCGGATTGGGAAATGAATCCCACTGGTCCATGATTTGGCTTCAAATCTGAACGAAACGAAAAATAAGATTCAGGGCAGGTCAAACCCATACAATTAGGGCCAAAGGCTCGTATAGGGCTCGAACGGATTTTTTCAGCGATTTCTTTTTCCCGTTGAACCCCCTCTTCAGTACCAAGTTCGCTGAATCCGCTTGTGAAAATCGTGACACATTTTACATCTTTGGCAATGCACTCATCTAAGACCCGTGGTACTATGTGTGCGGGGACGCGGAGAATTGCATAATCTACGGGGTCGGGAACGTCACTCAGTGATTTGAAAAACTTCATTCCAACAGCTTCGTCGATTTTCGGGTTTATGGGGTAGATTTTCCCCGGAAACCCAAAGTTGAGAAATGATTTGAGCCAGTAGAATCCAGCTGACGGGCTGGTTCCGATTAACGCAACGGATTTCGAATGGATGAAGTCCTCGAACTGTTGGAAGGTCTTGGTATCCATGGGCATCCCTGGAAATGACTCGTTGTGGTTGTCGAAGGGCGTTGTAGTACTATTATTTTGTGCTTCGCCCGAATCAGTGCTTCTTCGGTTCGACGAATATCTGAGGGAGTGCCCTCTCGACAGCAAACATGACTGCGACACCAATAGCGCAGAGGATAGCTGTGCTAATCAGGATACCTGGCATTAGGAGAAGATAGGGCGTGAAGACGAGGAACTGAAGATACAGCGGAACGCCCAACCCGATAATCAATGTGGGGTATAACCATGCGAGAAGCCAATGAGGACAGGTTTTCCGATTCATGACTAACAGGCCTGCTACCAAATTCAGCAGGCTGCCAAAGACGACATCAATAACGCCCAGTCCTCCGAATATGTTGGCTGTAAATCCGCCCAAGAACAAGGCGACGGCCATTGGCCAGCCTAGTATGAAGGGAAAGGGTAAGAGAATATCTGCCACCCGAAATTGGATGCCATAATAACTAAGAGATCCTAACGCAATGGTGACTGCCGCATACACCGCGGACATAATCGCCATTATGGCAATGTTTTGAGTACGGTTAAATCTAGCTTGTTTCATGATTTTGAAACCTCGCAGCCCGGGGTTTGTATTGTTGAGCGGAGCACGGTGCGAGCATCCCACCCGCTCAATCATCGCCAAGCTCTTCACACTTATAATTGCTTTGTCAGTGTATCCAGCATCCATAAAAAGGAGAAGTGCCCGTGCTTCGAGTCCTGAAACTTGAAGCAAGCTTCTGGTTATAAAAGGAGTTAGATACGGAGCCAATAGATAGCAACGGTGGGTGGCATAGTGCCGGTTCACATTGAAGACGATTTGGTTTTTGACGAGAAAAATATCATTCGCAATCCTGATGATCAATGGTATTCAGAATACCTCAAACCCTACTATGTAGAGACAATCGATGGGCAGTACCTGTTTGGGAACACTCAGGTGGGTCGGCGTCCCGATCGTGCCTTCTATGTTATTCCTGAAGGGTATAAACTTGGGAAAGGGCAACCGACTTTTGACCGCGAAATTGGCTTGAAACTCTATGATGTGGTACTACGGTATCTCAAGACCGCCAAGGTCATCGTTCAAGATGGCATTCAAGGTGAAGCTGCATACAAGACCGGGCTTCGCATTGTCCTGAGTGTTGAAAATCCTCATACTGCATATATTTCATGGTTCGGCCGGCTCATGGTGTACCCACCTGAAGAAAATATGGACATTCACTGCTGGAACTACATCGTCCAAGAACGCTTACCTGATTCTGTCATCAAAGAAATTCAAGCCTTTTGGCCTGATTTTGACCCTGACGAACCCTTAACCCTATACGACCTGACTCGAATGGATCAGAATCACCGACGGGTAATGAGTTTACGCGTCGACTATTTCGGTGGAGCGTTCAAGAAACCCAACCTTACCATGGTGTGGAATCGGGGTGAAGCCGATGGATGCGTTTCTTATCACGCAGGCTGTACGAAGAATCGTGTCCTCAAAGGGCTCTCTGGCACGGGGAAAACGACTCTCACTGTGGGTCCTTACTTGGAACAAGATGACGCCATCTTGGGGTTGCTCAAACATGACCCTTCATCAAATATACGGGAAGTGCAGTTGATTGGGCTTGAAGCTGCATCCTATGCGAAAAGCGAGGGCTTGGTTCCCGACAGCCCGGAATGGCCAGGACTCATGAAATCTAAGAACGTCACCTCCGATGACACTCGATTCGTGGTTTTAGCTCAAAACATCGATTGTGAAGGTATTGAATATCGGATGCAAAACATCGCTGGGCATATGGTAAAAGTTCCTCGACCCTTGCCTGAACAACAGGTCGGACATCTTCAGCCAACCCGTTATGAACAATCAGGAACGACGAATGGACGGTTTGTGTTTCGATTCTATGATTTGAATCCCGATTGGACGCCAGGCTCAATGAAGAAATTACACACCGAGATGCTCTCATTCCGCCGCTTTGATGTGTTTCCCCTGATTGTACGAATCACTGATCCAACAATGGCAGTGGCTTTGGATTCAGCATGTGAATCAGTCATCACCTCTGCCATCGGCGGGAAAATTCCAGGCACCCGTGTTCGATCGTATGCTGCCACCGATTTCATGGCACGCGAGCAATCCAAACAAGCTCTACTTAAACTTCAAATGTATTCAGACTTAAACCTCGGATTAAATGGGAATCTGGTCTTTGCCATTGTCAACTCAGGATTCGTTGGCGAATACGACTTATCTGGAAATCAACGACCCCGATTAGATGAAAAAGGGCAACCGGTACCAAAAATCGACCATGCCACAGGTAAACCCTATCTCAATGCACAAGGCAAACCCGTATTTCTGGGACTGGGTGAAAAAGTCAAAGTTGAGGACACCAAACTCCTGGTGAACCTGACAGAAACCCGCGCCATCAAGAAGTGGCTCCCACACCCAGTCTTCGGCGACTCCTACCTCCTCCCTGACCCCACAGAACTTGAAAAAACCCATAGGCTGCCCAACTATCGGCAACGCTTCAATCCCTTACGATTCTATTCCGCCAAAGACTATCTAACCTTCTGCAGACGTGATATTGACGAACGCACCACCTACCTTACGGATCTCTTCTCTGGACAAGAAGGGGCTGACCAACTTCACGCAGTCATCAACATCTGGAAGAAAGCAACCATCCCCTCAGAAGATGTCATTCAGCGCTTCTATGACACCCACTTTGGCAAAGTACCGGAATAGACAAGTTTTTTCCTATCAACGACGCCCATCAGGTGTGCCATCCCGAAGAATCGCTGGAATTAGCGGCATCATCCTACTAGGTCTTACTCTTCTCCCTTCCTCAGCAATCGACATGTATCTAATTCAAGGCACCATCTTACAAACGATTAACCTCAATCAACACCTCATATGGCAATATCCTCTACTTGATGAGCTCGAACTCGTGCGACTGAGTGCAAACGGACGAACTATAGCCGTCACCACAGGAATTGAACCCAGCACTCTAACGGTCCTAGATGGGCTCACTGGTCAAACTTTGTGGGGCTTTACTCCAACAGGACTCTCCCAAGAGAATCGGACTATCACATCCCTTGGAATATCTGCTAATGGTGAATATCTCGCCATCGGGACCTCAGGTGGTAGCATCTTGATGTTTCACCGGAGTTCCAGCGCTATTGTTCAAACCTGGCAAGCCTATGCTCCCATCACCGCCATCTCATTATCCGAAATCGGCACCTTCATCACCATAACATTCTCCAGGCACATCTATTTTCTTCGACGACTTGATGGTGGAGTCATCTGGAGCCTTACACCTGCTCTCACACCAAACGTTATTACCAATGTAACCAGTGACCAAAACGGTAACCATCTCGCCGTTAGCACCTCCTTACCCGTGTTGACCTTCATTTTCTCCAGCAACCAAATCTACTGGAATTTGAATCTCACTGAACCCACTTCCGTGCTTCAACTAAACGCTGATGGCACACAGCTCTTTATGATGGGGGAGACATCCTCTCGCCTAATGGACCAAAATGGTGAAACCAGTCAAATTTATCCAATTGTATCTCAATTATTTGCCTTCAGTGCCTCTGGTGCCCGTATTGCCATGGCTCCGAACGAAACCCTGTACCTCTATTCCGACCAATCACCCACCCCCTTACGAAATCACACCTTCACAGGAGAGACTCCAACAAGCCTAGAATTAACCTATCAAGCCGACGTGCTCCTACTCGGAACACAAGCTGGAACTTTATACACCATTAACCCACAAGACTTCGAACCCCTTTGGACACTACTGCTCGGCGAGCCAATCACCCATCTACTCACCCCGAATACGGGAGATTCTTTCCTCGTTACCACTCCCAACACCCTGCTAACCCTCCGAATTTCCAGCATCTCTGGGTTTTATTCTAATCTTCTTCCTCTTCTCGTCATCATTGGGGTTTCCATTGTCGCTGGGATCATTACGTTGATATTGCTTCGACCTAAACATCGAAAATACCGGCTGGTCAACGATTACCCCGCTGTTCCTGAAGACCAAGAAAGCTGATTAATCCCAATTGTAACTATTATTCTACGATGATTTATCGTGACTTTGCACGACTATACGCAACTGGGGATTACCCAAAATTTAGTGCCCACATAGCCGAGATCCTTCCATCAGTTCTAAAGCAATTACGATTCCAACCAACAACAATTTTAGATTTAGCATGTGGTGAAGGAACATTTGCTATAACAATGGCAAAGAATGGGTTCAAGGTCACCGGCCTTGACAAATCCTCTGAAATGCTCTCCTTTGCTAAAAAGAAAGCCCGAGCAGAAAATGTAGCTGTTAATTTTGCTAAGATGGATATACGACAACTTGAACTTGACACAACCTTTGATTTAGTTACGTGCTGGTTTGATAGTCTAAACTATCTGCTCGAACTCGAAGACCTCGAAAGCACCTTTACAGCCGTCGAACAGCATCTCAAACCCAAAGGCCTATTCATATTCGATGTGAACACAATCTTTTGGTTAACCACACTCGCACAACGGTATCCTGCCATCGTCGAAAAGGACACCAATGATATCTTTCAGGTACATCGACATTCTTACAATGCGGATACTCACATTGCAACTTTTCAGATTACTGGGTTTCTCAAAGAAAATGGCCTCTGGACAAGACAGGTTGAAGAAATCCACCATGAACGCGGGTACACACTCGAAGAGATTCGGTCTTGCTTACTAAAAGCTAAACTCACCGAAGTCGCTTCTTGGGGTAACCTCGAAGAACGTTTGCCAATCACCAAAGATAGTAAACGCGCCTGGTTCGTAACAAGGAAAGGATGAACTATTTTTACTCGGATAGCGCTTTTTCATAACTCCTAATTGCTAATCCCATTACCTCTTCCATGTTTGACTGATCAGTAATGGGTACACGAACCCACTTCTTCATAACGCGTTCATTATGCTCAAATAACATCCCCCCTGGAATAGAAAGGGCTTCTGTCCGCTCGTCTTCAGAAAGCTTTGTTAACACGATGCCATTCGTCACAAGGAATGCAAACAGTGTTCCCTTCGCGGTGTAACTAGGACAACCAAACATCTTCTTCGTGGCCACATCCGGGTGTTGAAGAATCTCGGTTTCGAACTTTTCCCGGACAGCTTTCATCTGATCTTCTGAGTACAGCTTCATTTCATCAACACACTTGACTTGAGAGTGCATTCGACGGTGCTTAAAGATAGTTTTAACAACCCATTACCATATAAGAAATCCCACAACCACTCATGAATACTGAAGGGCTAAGCCATGGAAATCCGGAAAATCACCAAGGAAGACATGACCCAAGTCGTCAAACTCCACCAATACGCCTATGGGTTTTGGACTGACCAAGACGTCCGTGACGAAGACTACAACTTTATGATTCCTGAAAATATCATTGGACTCTTCGAAAACGACACCCTCCTCTCAGTCCTCACCATAATGAAAACACAGCAATCCGTTCGCGGAGTCCTCAAGGGCATGGGTGGCATCTCCATGGTGGGCACCTACCCCGAAGCCCGCATGAAAGGTTATGTCCGAACGATTATGCAAAGCGCCTTCTTGGAAATGAAAGAGGCTGAACTCTCCGTAAGCATGCTGGAACCCTTTCGTGAAACCTTCTATTCACGACTCGGCTATGTCCCAGCTTACGAAAAATTCCGGCTCAAGGCTCCCCTCGATGGGCTCCGTGTTGCTCCCGAAAGTGCTATCGGTGACGAGTGGACCGTTGAACGCGTTCCAGGGCATGAAGCCAAAGACACCTACATGACGTTCATCCAAGACTTTGCTCCAACGACTTTTCACGGGTATGCATTCAACCCAGAGATTCGAGACGAAGAATGGACCCGACGCAACAAAAACCGCCACTACGTCTTCGTAAAAAAAGCAGGTAAAATTGAGGCCCTCGCCCGTTACCAGCTAAAGGGCTACATGCACTTTGAAGAACCTGGACAACTCATCGTCGAAGAAATGTACTGGCGTACCCTTCCAGCTCAAACTGCTTTATTCAACTATCTTGGTAAACATCGAGACCAAATCCAAACCATCCACATGATTCTCCCGTACGGTACGGATTTTCAACATTGGTTCGAAGACCTCCGAGACTGGATCGAACTCAAAGTTTGGCACCCTTGGATGATTCGCATAATCGATGCCAAAGCCGCACTCACCGGGCTTCCAGCTTCCACAGATGGTGAACTAATTTTCACCCTTTCTGACTCCCAATGTGGATGGAATAATGGCACATATCTTCTAGAAAGTTCGAACGGTCAACTTTCCATGAATACAACCAAACGAGCTTCCAAACTCGAGAGCACAATTCATGGTTTAAGTGCCTTAGTATATGGAACTCATTCTCTTGAAGCCCTCGAATATACTGGATGGATTAAGGGCTTGAATGAACGCAGTCGGGATTTCCTTCGCCGCTGGTTCCCACAACTACCTCGGTATAATCCCTATACCTTCTAATTCGATTCAACTCATACAGGAACTATTCCAAGGTTCTTTCGAATATCATTTGTTTACAAATGATATGAAAATTAGTGTGCCTGTGATAGGTTAGTTATCTCTGACACTCCGCAAGAATGATAAACCTACATTCCCGTTTGGGATTGGGAGGCGCGACGATTTAGTGGCCACTTCACGGAAGTTCGAACTCAATCCAGACTTCACCCCGCGTGGTGACCAGCCAAAAGCCATCAAGCGGCTCATAGATGGCTACAATCAGGGTAAACAGCAACAGACCCTCCTAGGTGTTACTGGATCCGGTAAAACCTTCACTGTTGCCTCCCTTGTTGAAACTCTCCAGAAACCTACACTAGTTATCGCCCCGAACAAAACCCTGGCAGCCCAACTGACGAGTATGTTCCGTGAATACTTCCCCAACAATGCCGTGGAATACTATACATCCTACTACGATTATTTTCAGCCCGAAGCGTACATGCCAACCTCAGACGTCTACATTGAGAAAGATGCATCAATTAATGAGGAAGTTGAGCGGATGCGCTTATCGGCTGTTGCTTCTCTTGCAGTGCGAAAAGATGTACTCATAGTTGCAACAGTGTCTTGTATCTACGGCATCGGTGCACCTGGGTCATACCGAAACCTTGTAATCGAGCTCGAAAAGGGACAGGAGATTCCCCGTGATGAGCTCTTTGCCCGACTCGTCCAGATCAACTATACTCGCAATGACTTCGATTTTCGCCGTGGAACCTTTCGCGTACGCGGTGAAGTAATCGAAGTGTTCCCCGCCTATGCGAATCACCCGATCCGTCTCGAAACCTTTGGAGACACGATAGAAGGCATCTCCGATATCGCCCCGATAAAAGGCACTGTTCTGTATGAGCGTGAAAAAGTCAAGATCTTTCCCGCGAAACAATTCACCACAGACCAGAAGATGCTCCCAGAGGTGCTGGAGCAAATCGAAGACGACCTGGAAGTCCGCCTGAAAGAACTAGAAGACCAAGAGAAGATTTTGGAAGCCGACCGATTACGACGACGCGTCAAGTATGATGTCGAGATGATGCGCTCAGTCGGCTGGACCGGTGGCATCGAGAACTATTCACGATACTTCGATGGACGAAAGGAAGGGCAGAAACCCTACTGCCTTCTAGATCACTATCCTGAAGATTTTCTCCTGGTCATCGATGAGTCCCACATCACAGTCCCACAAATCGGTGGCATGTACTTTGGGGATTTATCCCGAAAACGAAATCTCGTAGATTACGGTTTCCGGTTACCCGCTGCTTATGACAATCGCCCGTTGACCTTCGAAGAATTTGAACCCTACATGCGCACAGTCCTCTTTACATCAGCAACTCCTGCTGGATACGAACGAAAGCACTCAAACCAAATTGTCGAACAAATCGTTCGACCCACAGGGTTGATTGACCCAAAAATCATAATACGTCCCACAGAAGGACAAGTAGAAGACTTACTAGGGGAAATTCGAGACCGAGCTAAAAAGGATGAAAGGGTCCTAGTCACCACATTGACTAAACGGATGTCCGAAGACTTGGCCGATTACATGGTGCACGCAGGCGTCAAGGCAGAATATCTGCACTCCGAAGTTGGCACCCTTGAACGGATTGAAGTGCTCCGCAATCTTCGGAAAGGAAAGCATGAGGTCGTTGTGGGCATTAACCTCTTACGAGAAGGGCTTGATCTCCCTGAAGTCTCCTTAGTGGCGATTCTGGACGCTGATAAAGAAGGATTCCTTCGATCAGATACGAGTCTGATTCAGATAATGGGTCGGGCTAGCCGGAATGTGAGTGGAACGGTGATTTTGTATGCAGATCGAATGACCGAATCGATGAAACGGGCCATTGGCGAGAATAATCGACGACGGGACACGCAAATCGCCTATAACAAGGAACACGGGATTACACCCACCACAATTGTGAAATCGATTTCAGATATTGCCGAAGATGTAGAACGTGTTGCGGCGGATTCCCGGACACAAGTGAAGGTGCCGAAGAACTGGCGCACCGCTAACGAAAGTGACTTGGCGTTACTAATCGTTGAGTTGCGTGAAGAAATGCTGCAGGCAGCCGAAGAACTCGACTTTGAACGAGCTGCTGAGTTACGTGATCTTATCAACGAGATTGAAGCCTATTTGGGCCTGCAAACTAAAAGTGCACGAACCTGATTACTTTCACTGTGGTCTCCCCTCCGCTTATATGATTGAACGAACCTTCTGGTACGAAAAGGCTGAAAAAACAGTTCAGCTAACCCGCCGTGCTGGACCCACTCTGTGGGAGGGCTGGGTGTAGAACCGTAACTCTTATGGCAGTCGGGGCTATCGGTGCCGCTGCCAAGTCAGGTGACAGATGCGTGAGCGACGACAAGTACATTACGGTCAAAGGTGCCCGCGTACACAACTTGAAAAACATCAGTGTACAGATTCCCCGGGATAAATACGTAGTCATCACTGGACTCTCTGGGTCTGGTAAGTCCTCCCTCGCGTTTGACACTCTCTTCGCCGAGGGACAACGCCGTTATGTCGAATCACTATCCGCCTATGCTCGTCAGTTCTTAGGTCGAATGGATAAACCCGATGTCGACTCTATTGAGGGATTAAGTCCCGCAATCTCAATAGATCAGCGGTCTGCAGGTGGTAACCCTCGGTCTACGGTTGGAACAACCACTGAAGTTTATGATTATATGCGATTGCTCTGGGCACGAATCGGAATTCCCCACTGTCATCAATGTGGACGCCGAATCGCCCCCCAATCCGCTCAACAGATTGTACGACAGATCATGGAATTTGATGAAGGCAAACGTGTCCGAGTCCTCTCTCCAGTAGTTCGGGGACGAAAAGGCACCTATAAAGCCCTCTTCAAGAAACTCCAAAGTGAAGGATTCATTCGTGTTCGAATCAACGGTAAAGACCACCGGCTAGATAAGGATGAAATTGA
>JAEOSV010000304.1 GCA_016840185.1 Candidatus Hermodarchaeota archaeon
GGATGAGTGCAACGTTCACCGCGCTTATGACAGGGGCGTTCGTACCGATACAAGTGAGTACAGACGGATGGTGGAACAGACAAGAGTGGACCCCCTCTGGAAGAGCCGGATTGTCATTTTGAAAAGGGTGTCTTCCCCGCTAACTAATCACTCTCAATTTGTGTAGTTATATGGCTTTGGGAGACAATGAAAGGGATTCAGATTACTTCACGAATTCTTGAGATACCCCTAGCATCTCTTATATGAGAATACTACCGCTAACTTCCTTGCAAGAAATCTCTCTACCAATTTGGTTGATCATTTATGCCTGAAATAGAATCTTTTGTCGAACGTGAAGAACGGGTTGCATCCGTCGATGTGCTCCGCGGTGTTGCCCTTGTATTCATGATAATCAACCACTTCGGACAAACCTTCGTCGGCGGCGGGTTTCATTCAATCGTTGCGATGTTGATTTTGTTCTTCGGAATCATCCCTGCTCCACTTTTCTACATTGTGGCAGGCATTAGTACCGTCTTGGTCAATTATCGATTCCGAAAGAAGGGCGAGTCTACAAAATCTATTTGGCGCTGGGTACTATCTCGAGGCATTTTAATCATCGGCTTGGGATACCTATTCTCTGTCGTACTCTTCGGAACAATCTGGGTTCTTGACTGGAGCATCCTTCAACTAATTGGTCTGTCCCTCATTGTCGCCCAACTTGCCCTCAATATTCCCAGACGCTACCGAATCCTTCTCCCGGTTGCCATTGTTATTCTTGCACCTTTCCTTCGTATCTGGTTCCAATATGATGTTGTAGTTGGGATGGTAGGAAATATTCACTATGCACCACCTCAAACCTGGTTTGACCACCTCTCTGCAATTTTCGTCACTGGTAAAGCCCCTCTCTTTCCGTGGCTAGCCTGTCCCATTATCGGGACAATGATTGGAGAAGCGCTAATTGAGAAACCTCCCAAGCCCCGCCGCCTTGTCTACGATACGCTTGTGGTGGGAAGTCTAATGATTCTGTCAGTCCTTCCCTTTTTCTTGGTCGGGGACCCAGTAACTCAGTATCCCCTTACGAACGGGTTCTTTCTTCTCTCAACTGGTATGGCGCTCCTTGCGGTTGCCAGTGTGATTACAGCCGTAGATGTCTGGCGGTGGTGGAATGCTGCAAGCCAGTTCGTTGAAGTCAACGGACAGATTACGCTCATCTCCTATGTTGCTCACCACTTGTATGGCATCGTGTTTTTTGGAGTGATATTAGGATTCTACCGCACAGTCGGAGTGGTCGGCTGGGTACTCATCACCCTAAGCTATTTCGGTCTCTCTTTGGCATTCGCCTTCTTCTGGCTCCCATTTCGCAAGAAACGATCCGTGTTCTGGGATATTGCCGTCACTTACATCATTTTGCTCATCGCCCTCATTGCACGTTGGATTTTTTCCCTTCTTGGATATTGGGCATTTTAATTCCACTTAACAAAACGAGTTCAATCGGTGGATAAAGATTAAGTGGCACAAGGCGGAGAAGACTCATTGTCATGACAGCCCTTCGAATCGGTCATTTGTCCACTGCCTACCATACAGCCTTCATTATAATGGGTGGTCACTGGGTAGAGGAGAAAATGAAAGTAGATGCTGAATGGGCACTCTTTCCCACCGGACCCGCCATGGTTCAGGCATTCTATAAAAACGAGTTAGACATCGGATATATCGGTCTCCCCCCTGCGATGATAGGAATGGAACAGGGATTGAATATTCAATGTGTTGGTGGAGGCCACGTCGAGGGAACCGTCGTCACTGGAGCCGCAGACTTTCAAACCCTACAAGAAGTCGGATCTGTCGAAGCAACTTTACAGCAATTTAAGGGGAAAAAAATTGGGACACCGTCCCGTGGGTCAATTCATGATGTCATCATTCGAAAACTAATCGCGGATGCAGGGCTAGCAGATTCGGTTATCATAGAAAATTTCGTCTGGGCTGATTTTATCCTTGAAGCGATGGAAGACAAAAAAGTCGCTGGGGGTTGTGGTACACCACCTTTAGCTGTGCTTGCGGAGAAATATCTGGATGCTCCCCTAGTTTTACCTCCTGACGCGATTTGGCCCTATAACCCCAGTTATGGCATTGTCGCAACAATGGAGATGATTACCGAAAAACCTGAGGTCATTCAAGGATTTCTACGAATTCATGAAGAAGCCTGTAATCTCATGAGAGAAAATCCTGCAACAGCTGCCTCTTTAGCCGTCAAGGAAATTGGAATTGTTAATCAAGAATTCCTTCAACAAGTCTTTCGCGTTTCACCCAAATACTGTGCTAGTCTTCCTCCCGAATATATCGAATCCACACTAGCCTTCATTCCAGTCCTCATAGAGATGGGATATATCAAACAAAGTCTGAATGAAGATAGAGTCTTCGAAACAAGTCTCATCCAAAAAGTTCACCCAAGCCCGCATCATTATAATGATTCAGGGAACCTAGGATGATTCGATTATCCACCAGCTACGGGTGGAATTATGACGAGTTCACTTTGGTTATGCACTGAAGTTTTGAAACCATCTAGGTTGGTGATGTTTTTTCCATCAATAAAATAGATGATTTGTAGCCCACGAATATCGCGACCTGAACGAATCATCCGTTGAAAGGCTTTGCCATATTTCTTCGATAAAATCTTCAGAAGGTCTTCGACCGTGGAGCCGTTTTCGACTTCAATAACCTCTTCTCGTGTTCCTGTGATTTCCCGGATGACACTGAGGTATCGAACGGTTACATACATTCTGGCTCAGCTGTTCCTCTGCGAAGATATGGGTTATAAACAATACGATAATTCTACGGTTTTCGAACAATGAATTGCCATTGGGTTGAGTTAGGTCGTAACACTAATTAGGTTCACGGAAAAGGTGTTCATCTATGCCCTGAGGTGTGGTGGAAAGGTGAAGCCCAGAAAGATTCCTACTCGGTCAAAAATCGTCTGCACCATCGGACCCGCCTGTGAAAGTCAAGAAACTCTAATGCAAATGGCGAAAGCTGGGATGGATGTTCTACGCCTTAATCTCTCCCACGGAACATTGGATGACCATCGAACACGGTTCAAACGGATTCGTAAGAATCTCCCTAGCCATCCAATTCTCATGGATCTTGAAGGTCCTCGAGTCCGAATTGGTAAAGTGAAATCATCCTTTGATTTGAACGAAGGTGATCACATCACCTTGACCACAGAAGATATTGATGGAGACGCCGCCCAGGTGTGCGTCTCACTGAAGACGCTTCCAAAGCTCATCAAACCCGGTCAAAGTATTTACATAAACGATGGCATCGTGGAACTCCGCGTTGATCAAATCAAAGATGAAAATATTCACAGTACGGTGGTAACAGGAGGAGAAATAAGCAGTCACAAGGGTGTAAACGTTCCGGGTGTCGATTTGGGGATGACGGTCCCCACACCACAAGATATTGATCATCTCAAGTTTATCTCGGAACTAGGACCAGAATTCATAGCCCTCTCCTCAGTGAAGAACAAAAGTGAAGTAGAAAAAGTCCAAGACTTCCTACGGAAAGAAGGCACTGATATTCCCGTCATCTCAAAAATCGAACACGTAAAAGCAACTGAAAACTTTGATGAAATCCTTGAAATGAGCCATGGCATCATGGTGGCCCGCGGGGATCTCGGAGTGGAAATTCCTCCTGAACAAGTTCCACTTCTACAAAAGGATATCATTCACAAGTGCAATAAAGCTGGTAAACCGGTCATTGTTGCTACTCAAATGTTGGAATCCATGGTTCGAAATTCACGCCCCACTCGGGCAGAAACCAGTGATGTAGCCAATGCGATTCTAGACGGATCTGATGCTGTGATGCTTTCAGCGGAAACAGCTGTAGGTCGTCATCCTGTGTCCGCTGTTCGGGTAATGGAAACGATTGGACAACAAGTAATTGCTTCACTCCCCCAACGAGACTTGACCTATTATGATTCAGGGAAATATCTGATTGCAGAAGAACTAGGACGATCAGTTGTTACCATGGCTAAGAATCTGGATGTTCAAACAGTTCTTGTCTTCACTATGGCCGGCTATTCCGCCCGAATGGTATCTAAATATCGTCCACCAGTCCGAATCGTGGCTAGCACTCCGCATGTACGAGTCCAGCGGCAAATGAGAATACTTTGGGGTACTGAAAGCCTTCTCATTAAACACTGCGACAACTTGGATGAGCTCCTTCAACTCGCCATCACAAAACTTCACAAAGATGGAATCATCAAACCGAAAGAACGTGTAGTAGTTGTCCGCGCCTCAGCACTTGTCCCTGGAAAAACCAACGTTCTTGAAGTATTTACAGTCAAAGACGTACTCGACGCAAAAATCCTCTAAAC
>JAEOSV010000305.1 GCA_016840185.1 Candidatus Hermodarchaeota archaeon
CCTCAAAGTATCCGAAGGCCCCGGAACCCTTTGCGTGGGGCTGGCGGTCTGGAATCATCTCCCTGTTAAAGTTGGCCATCTGCTCCATCAGGTAGTGGTCCTGCAGCAGAATTGGGCCATCAGGCCCCACGGTAAGAGAAAACTCATCGCTGGCTACTGGGATCCCGGCATCTGTTGTTGTGGGTTTTAGTCTTTTTTTCTTTGCCAATACTTACTCCTCCAAAGTTTGATTGATTAGTAAGAATGCTGTTCATCTTTAAATTTCATTACTTCTTCCTAATCGGCAAAGGTTTTTACTTTCTAATTGTTAGCACTGAAAAACCTAATCAGAAAACAGTGATGTTTAGTGTTTCTAACACGTGTTAGTGTTTTGTCTAGGAGCTTGCCCCTCGCTCTATCTTATCACTACTGATACAGCAGGAAGAGTCTTTGAAGTTCTCAGCATTAGCTGAAACGATGGAACCAAAAGCCCTGACTGATAGGGTGGGACAGTTCACTGACCTCAATGTATTCTGTTTGTGTCTAGGTCGAATATGAGATGAATTTGGGAATGAATTGGGTCGGATTTGGAAATATGCTTTAATGTCTGTTCTTGGAAGTGAGTTCCACAAGTATTACCTGCGTAACACTGGGTCGCTTTGGTGAACAAAATTTCAATTTTCCTGTAACTATCAATCACTTTCTCGGGTGTTCTTGAAGAATGAATGAAGCTATCACAAAAATCGACGATATCTCAAGCACCTCATTTCTGAGCACATTAATTCAAACACTCCACGAACACTGGATCGAGGTTATCTTGGTCCCAGTGGTCTTCTTCTTGGGCCTTGGATTCTACTTGTGGTTCTATTTTCAGTATCAGTTAATGCCCATGATTGATGGACCTTATTACTTAATTCAGGTGCAATCTCTATTAGAGACAGGAACATTGGTATATGGGGACCCTCCCTTGACGTTTTTACTCCTCACTTTCACCACCCTGCTAGTTGGTGATATCATGGTTGGCGTCAAAGTTGGTGTCGCCTTTTTCGGTGCGCTTTCAGCGATCCCAGCCTTCTTCTTGATGAAACGGGTGAGGAAGAGCTCTCTAGCTGGCACTTTAGCCATGGTGTTTGTGCTCTTTTCTCCCTTGTACCTTCGGATGCTCAGCGATTTCATCAAAAATGCCATTGGTGTGTGCTGGTTGTTGGCTTTCATCTATTTTATACACGATTTGACATTTTCCGACTTTAATAAGCGCAGTCTAGCTCTTGCCACATTCTTCCTGTTACTCACTGGGCTTACCCATATTCTCGTCTTTGGCATAGCCTTGTTGTTTCTCGTTCTCTATGCAGCCATGGGCCTAATCAAGACTCAGAACCGGAAATCCCTTTTGAAAAGTAT
The DNA here is from genome assembly GCA_016840185.1 of Candidatus Hermodarchaeota archaeon. Next base: position 1,381 of record JAEOSV010000305.1, read on the forward strand.
AGGTGTTCTAGCAATTGCAACTAGCCTGTTTGTAATTATTGCTTCACTGTTTTTCAGTTGGTTCTTCACGGATTTTTCCAAAATCCTTTCTTTTTTCAATAGTCTCAGCGAAGTACAATCGAGTAGTATTTCCCAACCTCCATCTACTGGGCCTGGTACACCTTCGATGCCTAACCTATGGGCCCTCTCACTCGTGGGGGGTTGGGGTGCCATACTCTTGCTTCTCTCCATTGGTGGGATCCTTTCTTTCTATGTCTGGAAAAGAAGCGAAAATGAAGCCCTACTCCTCCTCACGGCGGTTACAATAGTTGGTGCGATTATCTGTTTCCCATTAATTCCCAGCGATTATCTTACCCGGTTTATGCTGATGCTTGTAATACCTGCTGCCGTCATATTGAGCTATGGGCTGGCTGTTCTCTTGCGGCAAGATACTCCTGAAGTGAAATTCTTTGTAATCCTTCTTAGCATCCTGTGTGTGGGATTCTTCGTCACTCAGAGTATTTCGACCGCAATGGCTCTTCAACCAACCATCAGTTACGCAGCTTATCAAGATCTTCTTCAGATGCAACCCCTCATTTCTTCGGACTCTGTCATTGTCGTTACCAATCAGCATGGGATCTATTATTGGATCCAGTATGTCACGAACACGGATATCGTTGGTTTTGGTTCGCAGTTATCTCCTGACCTTTGGCAATCGTATACTCATGTCTATGGCATTTTCTTCAATGGACAATTCCCATCGGGGAACTACACCATCCTCTTTGAAGGACATGTGTTCACACTGGTTGAATATCTTCCTACGCCAAGTGCCATTCAGGGGGTTGTCATTGCGGTTTGAGAATTACTTACCATGGAGGTGTAGCTGAAGGTTAGTCCCTTACTATAAGGTGAATAGATTTATTACAAAGGTTCCAGATGGCTTCATAGGTTGATTCTGTGGAGCGGTGTGCATGGCTACACCTGTTCTTTCAATGAAGCATCTGTTGGGATGGCTTATAGCAGGTACCCGAGGAGGTATCAACCGTGGCCATATTCTCATGGTGCTAAAAGACATGCCACAAAACGCGAATCAGCTGGCAACCATTCTGAAAGTAGATTATCACACTGTTCGTCACCACCTCAAACTTCTCCACGAAAATGGAATCATCACATCGATTGGAGAAAAATATGGGATCACCTATGCGTTGTCACCACTAATGGAAGCACATTATGGTGTCTTTGAAGAGATTTGGGAGAAAATTGGAAAAAGAGACAAAAAGAGGAAGTCCCGATGAACCAACATATGTCAAGAAATGTGAAGTCCTGGCTCATTCTAGTAGTCGTTATCACCGTAGCCATTTTGGCAATTGTGTGGGCTACGTTTTTTTCACCCCCACCTCCCCCAGCTTCACCTCCTGATTTCCCGATATTCTTTTCCCTCAAAACACTCCTCACTTCAGTCAACGCAACTCTTCTTGTCATCCTCTTTATTATCTATGTCGGTATTTATCGCAAGACCAGTTCAAAATTTTCCTTGGGGCTTCTCATCTTCACCCTTTCCTTGCTCCTCCAAGTTCTCTCCTCCCATCCCCTCATACACCAACTATTTGGGTACCGAGGAGCCGGTCTGGGACCTTTTCTGATGCTCCCAGATTTCTTTACACTTATTGCATCAGGAATGCTACTTTATCTTGCACAAAAATAGTCAACTGGTGAAATCGATTAAAGAATAATGATTAGGTCCAGAACTTCTTCCAGACTTGATCACACGCTGTTTCTGGTGAGTATGTTTCAATTTGTGATGAACAACACACAACTCCTCGAAGATGGTCCCCCTTCTCCATCCGCTCTGAATTCACGGTTCAAGTGTCCCTAGCAGTTTTCTTAAACCGCGACCCAAAGGATTTCTAGGCCAGACTATTCGTGGATAGGTGACAAAATCTTCAATTGCTGTGATGTAAGGGTTCGCTTTGATTTCTTGAATGATAGGGGAAACCTGATTTGCATCATTGATGATTAACCCCACATCCAAAATAGGTTCGTTGGTCGTAACACTCGACCACCAGAATTCATTGGAGTATTTTTCTGCAAGGGCTTTGGCAAAATCCTGACCAGTGGTTTGTATGGAATCAAACCATATTTTCAAGCGATATTCCATGTCGCCTAAAACAAACGGGTCATAGCCTGTTAATAGATGAACGCCTCCACTCCCTTGAAGCTCGGAGATGATTTTCCGTACTCGTCTTGAGGTTAAGCCTGTATTTTTAGCGATTTTTGAGACCGGCATTCGTATGCTTTCCCTCAGTTGGCGTAATACGAGTAATTGGTTTTGGGTGAACGTAACCTTCTCACCTCGAGTGTTCATGTAATAGTCGGGTGGCATGTGAGGGAACACAAACACGATAGGGCGCATCTCAACATGAACAACGCTATCAAGCTTTTCAAGTAGAAGTTTCAGACCAAATGCTTCACTAGTTCCAGAAACCATAGACCATAACTCATAACGCCTATCGCCTGTTCGATAGATCTCACAAGCTGAAGGGTGGGTCGCTATCTCTTTCATGAGGTCTAAACCCTTTTCTGACCCATCAGTTGTAATTACAGCAACGATATCTTCGACACCAACCATCTCCCTGCTAAGAAGAGCATAGCCTCCGAAAAGTATTTTTTTCTCGCGAAGTCTTTTGTATCGGTTCTTAATGGTGTTGGGTGAGACATTGAGTCTCTCAGCGAGTGCTTGAAAAGATAACCTTGGTTCGGCTTCTAATGCCCAAATCAACGCCCAGTCCTGTGGATCCACTAATCTCACCACTAGTCAGTTCATGTAGGAACTGATGGATAGCATCTCGGTTCGTTTCCGTGTTTGTGGTTGACCTCTGTCCCTACAATTAGTCAGTAGTGTTGCGGAATTTAATAAAAATTCCCTATTCTTTGCTAAATTCTGCATGTGATGAATCCGTTTTATGTGATTAGAATGGGTTTTTTGTCATTTTTCTGTTGAGTGAACTCCCATCCATTGATATTCAGGGCAGGGGAAAGAGCAGTTGCTGTACACAGGTGATTAAAAACACCGTGTGTATCACGCGACTGGACAGCAAAAGGTGTCTGTCGGAAACGGTTTCTATCCACTTATTGGGAGGTGAACAACCTGAAGAAAATAACTCTAGCAAAGGGCCTATGTGTTGCACTATTGGCCTCAGTCTTCTTCCTTGCCTTTATTCCAACCACTCAAGCTAAGCCACTACGAAGTGAAATGGAAGTCTACTTCAATCCTGATTTCGGCGGTCCTAACAATAACCCGATTTGGGTAGGGTATATCCATGGGGATCTCGAAGGTGAGATGACCTTTTGGGTGACAGGACCTGATCCACCAAAGGATGTGGGCTATAACAGTGAGAACTTCATAGCTGATTGGAACGTACATTTCTTCACTGAGGACTGGAAAATCGTAACACCGTATGGGACAATTCGAGGAATTGACCGGGGTTGCACAGTTGCTGCAAACTGGAAATTCCGAATGAATGGTGAAGTAACATACGCGGACGGAATTTATGGGCATCTAGTTGGTCATCGAGTGCACATGAATGGTCAAATCGATTGGAGTCAAGGGCTCGCAGCTGGCCCTGTAAATATCAACTAGGGTGACAACGAATGTATGATCACGAGAGGTTCTTAGGCTTGTCTAAGAACCCTCCCCTCTTTTATTCGATAAATCAAAGGCTTTGATAGTCTGAATGATACTGGATGGGAAAGGAACAAGGAAACCGGTAGGGTGATAAGTAACCAACTATAGGGCGTTGAACTGATGAAGTGGGAGAAGTCGGTTGTAGTATCAATCGTACAGGATTCTAATGTTGGAGTCGCTGTTCGAAAAGCCATTAATCTACTCGGTGGAATAAAGAAGTTTGTACATCCGGGCGACAGAGTAGTGATCAAACCCAACTTAGTTTTCGCTATGCGACCTTATACTGGGTTTACCACGGATCCAATAGTGGTACGGGCAATTGTTGAGCAGTGTCAACGGATAAACCCTTCAGAAGTGGTTATTGCGGAAGGTTCAGGTGGCATTGATACGCCAATAGCCTTTCTGAGTTGTGGGTACACCGAACACCTAGGGGATTATGGCATCAAATTTGTGGATTTGAATACTACTCCATCCACGAGAGTAGAGGTTCCAAATGGGATTGGAGTAAAAGAGCTGGATATCCCAAATCTCATCCTTGAGTGCGATGCATTAATCAATGTACCCAAACTCAAGCTCTACCGACAGATACCTGGACAGCGTGACTGGTCCAGTCTAGCGGTGAAGAACCTTCTCGGCGTTGTTCCAGGAAAAGGGGAATACTCTTCATCTCGACCAGAGGGAATTGCAGTTGAGTGTTCACGGGAATTTTGGAAACCTGAAGGCGCATATTTTCATCCCGTGTACAGAAAATGGTGGCGCCCAGGAGGTCAGCGGAAACAAATCCATACTACTCTCGCTCAGGGTTTGGTCGATGTGAATACGGTTATCAAGCCCGCCCTGAACATCATGGACGCCTTTATCGTGAGTGATGACGTCAATATGACCACAACAAAGGCCGAGAAGCCTTTTGCACTCAACGCCATCCTTGCTAGTCAAGACCCGTTAGCCCTTGATTGTATTGCCACTAAGATTAGTGGTATTAATCCTTTTGATATATTGTATCTCAAGCATGCTGCTGATCGAGGAATTGGTCAGTCAGATTACGATAAGATTCACGTGCGAGGTACTCCGCTTGAATCTATCATAAGCACATGGAAGACGGCATTGAATAGAGGAAGAAAGTCTGCCTGACATAGTAACCCCGACAAAGTAGGTAAATACTGTGTTCCCCTTCCAGAAGGAAAAGTGACTATTAGAAGTGATTCTTCCCCCTGAAAATTCTTTACTTTGCTCCTTTATGACAAGTCTTTTTGCCCACCGGTTCCATGATAACACTTGTGATTTTATGTCAGGAGATCCGAAGGATCACGTGGTAGATAACCTCATGGGCTGTGCAG
>JAEOSV010000306.1 GCA_016840185.1 Candidatus Hermodarchaeota archaeon
AGGCATCCAACGCTACTCCGATGATAGTGCTTCCCAATTACGGACGGTGATGTCGGATCGCCAAGAAGCGCTTAATCGAGAATTAGAGACCTGTGTACGTTCGATGAGTTTGAGACGATTCCCTGAACGGCACGCCATGTATGGTTAATTGATATAACAAAAGGAAGAGAAAGTGGCGCCGAGGAGCAGATTTGAACTGCTGACCTAGAGGTTAACAGCTTCGGTCTGTTCACCGCACAGGGTGGACAGGCTCCCGCTCTAACCCGGCTGAGCCACCTCGGCTTATGAGTAGCTGTGCAATTTCATTACTCAATTTTAACTCTTTCTCCTTGTTAGCAGGGGAAAATCGCGGGGAACTGAAGTAATTTTTCGTTAGTCTGTGGCATCCGGGCCCAATGGGTGCCATAGTTGGAGGGCGCGACGCTTTTTCATATGGCGGCGCTGCGTATTCAGGTATCGGTTGACGGTTGAATGTTCAGCACCACGGAGTAACCGGACAATGGCATTGACAGCGACTTCTTGGTTTTCTACTTCGCCGATCACACCGACGGTATTCCCCATGATTGCCACGTAAGTGTCGGTGAGTTCTTCGATGTTTCGACGAGTCTTCCCGCCCTGCCCGATGACGCGTCCTTTCAGTCGACGAATCTGGTTCGGGGTATTGCCAAATTCTTCCAGATTGATGATTCGCAAGTAGACATCATCATCTAAAAGCGAAAAGGCGCGTTGAGGACTGAATCCACGACCAATAGCCTGAACGATATCTTTGGCTTTCCATACGGCAAGTGGGTCTTCACAGTCATCATCTGATTCCAAGACGACGAGGCCATCGGTGCTGTCAATTGATATAGTAACCTTGGTGATTTTTTCGAGCTCACGCTTGATTGAGCCCTCTGGTCCGATGACCACGGCGATACGGGATTTGGGGATACGAAGACGAGAGTCAGCTTTCACTTATAATCACCTTGTCGAATGGCGGTAATGGTTTCCGCTAAATCAAGTTGTGGGATGTCAAATTTGTTAAAATAGGTGACGATGTTGCGAAGATCCCGTTCAAAGAACATTTCGCTATGAGGATGATCTAACACGACGGCTTGTGAGATATCAATGAGGACCGGCTCTTTCCAGTACATGATGTTATATTCGCTCAGGTCCGCATGGACCAAGTGCGCTTCATGATAGAGTTTTGAGACGGCTTGAAGGATGGCTTTTCGAGCTTTTTTGGGTTTTTCGGGATCTTGTTGGTGCATGGTGGGTGCTGGTAAGCCGTCTTTTCCGATGAATTCCATGACGAGGATGTTTCGTTGTACATGGATGGGGTGAGGAACTCGAACCTTTGCGGCCTCAGCTCGTAGGAGGTTTTTGAATTCTTTCGAAGCCCATGCGGTAATTAGCCCACTTCGAGAACGTGGAAGACGGGAAAATCGTGGATCCCCTTCAATGTACATCGTGATACGTTTCCAGTTGAAAGTAGTAATTCGATAGATTTTGATAGCTACATCGGTACCGTCTGGTTGAATTCCCCAATACACATTAGCTTCTTTTCCTGTTGAAATTACACCATTGATTTCATCGAGGAGCTGCTTGTTGAACATTGTGTAGAGGATCAGGAGGGTTTTCGTGTCGAAGACAGATTCGATGACCTGCCGGTCTTCGGAGCGCTTGATACGCATCCGTGCCTTGTCTAGGCGTTCTTCTAAGCGATCAATTTTGTCTGACACGATTTGTCACCTCCATTCATTAACGGGTTCGATGTGAATTCACACTGTGTGCGGATGGTAGCGCCGATTCGCAGCTCATAAAGGTTGTTATCTTTGATTCAGATGGATGATTTCGACGCTTGGAAGCGGCGTGTACTCAAGTCTTGCACCTGTTCCATTCCGTGAACGAGCATACCGACGATGGTTGAGGTGGGTAAGGACTCTGGGTCGAAACTAACCTGTCGATTAACCAACTCCGTTAGGGTGGATTTTGGTGTACCATGCGCAAACCCTCCAACTAGCACAAGGGGCTTAGTTTCATTCGAGAGGGCTTTCGCTAGCTGAGTTGGTGCCATCTGAGTTCCACTCTCAGAAAGGAGAACGGTGTGACTGGGCTTTAAATCAGCAAGATAGGATTTCAGGGTTCCTGGAATTATTTTGAGCAATGGTTCCCCTTGTCTGGGCACCTGTTTGTTGAGTAATAATTGCTCCATGAGGCCAACAAAACGTGGTGTGCGGCGAGGTAACCGGGTATTCTTGGCTATCTGAATAATTTCCCCTGAATAGGTGTGAAGGA
>JAEOSV010000041.1 GCA_016840185.1 Candidatus Hermodarchaeota archaeon
CCATCTCAAAGCACTCCTCGATTAACCACAGCCCATTCTTACTGGGTTTTCTCTTTTCGCAATTTGGGATAGAAGGGAGGTTACTTCTACGAAAGACACTTATCCCTAATTCCAAGGGTCTAGAAGAGAGAAGAGGTTGGGGAAACAGTCACTTCTCCGTAAATTGCCATTTCCAGGTGGACAATTTTGCCTTCATCTAAGACCAAATCCGTTGCAAAAAGCGCCTCATCAAACAAATTCCCATTAGAGTCCATGGAAACTATTTTAGAAATGCCTGAAGTGCTCATTGTCGGACTTGATAAAAAAGGTCGGATTACCCTCTTTAACAAAGGGTGTGAGAAACTCACTGGGTATAAACGAGAAGAAGTGTTGCGCAAGTCAATTTTTTCAACACTCATACCAAAAAACCAACGCTCCACAGTTCGACAGGTGTTCAACAATCTCATAGAAACCAAAGCTACCTCAGTGTACGTGAACGATTGGGTCACAAAGAAAGGTAAACTAAAGACAATAGAATGGCATAACACAGTGAAATCTGACTCCGAAGGGGGATTAGAAGAAACCTTCAGCATCGGAATTGATATCACTAAGAGGAAAGGGATTCAGGATGATCTCCGTGAAAGTGAGGAAAAGTTTCGAACGCTCTTTGATAATGCAAATGATGCAATGTATATTCTCGATTTGGAGGGTAAAGTGATTGAAGCAAATCGTGCTGCTTCAGCAATTACAAAGTATCCCCGAAAAGAACTTCTCAACTTAACGGCAACTGATATTGAGCTGCCTGCGGAAGCCGTCAAGATTCCGGATCGCAAAAAGGAACTTCAAAAAAAGGGTTCACTCGTCTTCGAAACGATGATTCACCCCAAGAAAGGGGAACCGATTGCTATTGAACTTAGTGTAAGTATAATTGAGTATGGCAGAAAACCAGCTATGCTTGCGGTGATGCGTGATATTACCGCCCGCCAAGAGGCTGAAGAATCTCTACGCTTACTGGAAAAAGCGGTTGTCAGTTCACCCCTTGGGATTGTAATTACTGATTTGAAGGGTCAAATCATTTATTCAAATCAAGGGTATCTTGACATCCTTGGAGAACCCAAAACAACGGACCTCACTGGTACTGATGCCATGAAAGCAGATTTCGGCAAAGAAATCGGACCACAAATCATGGAACAACTTCAAACCAAAGGATTCTTCAGCGGGGAATATTCGCGATATCGAAGTGATGGAAGTCTCATTGATGTTCACATTCTCGCCACACTCATATCGGATGATAAAGGAATCCCCACCAATCTCATGGCTACTATCACTGATATTAGTAAGCTTAAGGAGGCTGAAGCAGAGTATCGCCATCTTTTCGAAAGTGTTCCTGTTGGTCTCTTCCGAACCAAACCAGGGGTTGGGGAAATCCTTGATGCAAATCCGGCCCTAGTCAATATGCTTGGTTTTCCGGATAAAGAATCGCTCATTAAAAAACGAGCCTCATCGTTTTACGTTGACCCAAATGCCCGACGACAATGGGAACGCAAGGTCAGCCAAGATTCTGTGGTTCGTGGGTTTGAAGCCCAATTTCAACGCTTAGATGGACGAATCATTTGGGTCCGATTAAGTAGTCGTGCAGTTCGAAACTCACGGGGTAAAGTAATCTACTATGAGGGTACCATTGAAGATATTACGGACCGAAAACATGCCCAAGAGGCCCTGGCCGAAAGTGAAGAACGCTATCGCCTATTCTTCGAAAACCTCACAGATGTGCTGTTGCATTTTGATACTAGCCTGAGAATAATAGATGTCTCACCTTCCATCGAAACCCACTTGGGATACCATCCCGACGAACTCAAAGGCAAATTCTATCCTAGCCTGGGATTAATTCCTGAAGAGCTTCTTCCTCAGGCTCTAGAGAATACTAGACGATTATTCGCAGGGGAACAAGTTGGCACATTTGAATATCCATTCATGGCTAAGGATGGTTCTCGGATTTGGGGAGAAGTAAGCAGTAAACAAGTCTATCGTGATGGTGAAGTTGTTGCCCTTTACTCGCTTGTTCGGGATATCCATGATCGGAAACTCGCGGAAATCGATTTGAGAAACACGAATCGTGACCTTGAACTCTATGCGTCACTGCTACGCCACGACCTTGGAAATGATTTACAAGTTATTTTTAGTACAACAGAAGTTGTGCAAATGATGATTTCTGAGGATTCGGAACTTAGTGAGTTCATCGAAGCCACCAGGGCTGCAGCAGATCGAATGACTCGTCTCCTCAACATCTTTGGGCGTCCAGACAAAGAGGCAGAAAAGGAAATTGTGGAACTTATCCAACGCGTGGCAACACAAGCGATGCGGACTCACAAGCAGCTTACAATCAATGTGAGTTCGCCACAAAAACTCAAGGGTGTACGAGTAACAGGTGGACGTCTTCTCCCAACGGTGTTTGTCAACTTATTCAGGAATTCTGCTCAGCATGCAGGTGCGAAACCCAAAGTTACCGTAAAAATTGTTCAAAAAGGGAAC
>JAEOSV010000307.1 GCA_016840185.1 Candidatus Hermodarchaeota archaeon
CCTTATAGCTTGTTGACCAGCGGGCGAAGCTTCGTGAATTGTGGATCAGTTTGAATAATATCAAGAAGCTCACCTGAGAGCGCGTGGTTGAGAGCTTTCTGGAGTTGTTTAGTGGCTTTCTCGGTTTTTTCGAGTTCGATGAGAGTCAAGGCATGATTAAGATAAATGGTAGGTGGAGCGTCGTTGAAATTCGCGGCCTTGGCATAGCATTTTTCTGCGTCTTTCCATTTCCCGAGCATAATGTAGAGATAGCCGAGATTATTCCAGTGTCGTGGATTATTGGGTTCAAGTTCAGCAATTTTTTGGGCGGTTTGGAGGCCGTTTTGCGGTTGTTGGTATTGCTGATAGATTGAGGTGAGAAAATTCAGGAGCTCAAGGTTGTTTTTGTCTTTTTCAAGAAGTTGCAAAATTTGTTTTTTCGCTCGTTCGGGGTTACCACCCGCTAGAGCGGCGATTGACCGCTGGAAAAGGTCATTTTCGACTCCCAAGCCATCACCAGACTCATTAATTATGCTTGTCATGATTTTTATGGGCTCCCAATTCAGGAATCTATGTGCGCTTTTGTTGGTGAATTCGCAAGGAGTAAAGATTTGAATCGGCTGGTTTTTAGAATGGTACGATTGTGTCATATTCCTAGTCATTATATGCTTGAACTTTCTAGAAACCTACCTAGTAGCGATATGGATTGATTATCGATGGTTTTACGTAGTATTGCTCATGATGACCCGGAAATTGAGGCGTACAAGGACCACATTAGTGCATATACAGATCAAGTTGAACCCTTTGGGTTCTCGTATCGCGTGTATCTTGAGGATGACCAGCTTGTAGGGATTGCCCTTATCGGCCAAGAACCCCTACAACTTTTCAAACCGGTGGGTACACCGTTGATCCGGTTTAGTGTCATCGATTATGAGGCACCATTAGAGGTGCTTAACGCCTTTGCTGATGCAGTGTTGATGTTAGCGAAAGAGCTGGAAGTTGATTTTGCCTATCTGAATATTCCCGTGGAAAAAAAACGGTTGGCGAAATATCTGGGACAGATTGGATTTGAGGAATTGGCTAATCGGTATACAATGAGTCGATCATTGGATGAAATCGATGAGGTCTCAAATAGATTACGATATGAACGAATTAAACGGGAAGATGTGAACCAATTTTTCGTGAACATGAAGGAGTTCATGAGTGGGTCTCCAGATGTTATTTTAGAAATGGTGATGAAGAATTTCAGAGATATTCCCGAGGCTTTGTTGGATGCGTGGTATGAAATGGTGGAGGCTTATTTCGTGTACCATGGTAAAGAAGTGATGGGTATCTTAGACCTCATGCCTCCGTCGGGATTTATTCAAAATATCGGGGTGGCTCCCGCTTACCGTGGAAAGGGGTTGGGAAAGGAGATGCTACGGTTTTGCTTGAAATTGTTCAAGGATGCTGGATGTGAGAAAGCAGGTCTTGGTGTCCATGTGGATAATACACGGGCAATTCATGTCTATGAGAAACTAGGATTTTCTGTGGATCGACAGACACAAACCTTCATCTGGTGGAAGACAGGTTAATCTAAGGAGCTAAAGTCCAAAGAGGATTTTACAACTCACTTCGCCTCCAGTCTCCCTGTCCTTTTATCCCGCCTTTCGTTTTTCTTGATAACGAAAACTATTGGATTGGTCTATGCGATGCCACGCTGGATCATGCATGCAGATATGGATGCCTTCTATGCCTCAGTGGAACAGTATCGACTTCATCCTGAATACGTAGGTCTACCATTGTGTGTGGGTCCTGATCCCAAGAAAGGACAACGACGTGGGGTCGTTCGAGTGGCATCCTATGAAGCCAGGGCCTTTGGAATTCATGCAGGAATGGCTGTGACTAAAGCCTATAGCCTGTGTCCAGACGCTGTGTTTGTCTTTGGTCCCTTTTCAAATTATGTTGATGCATCGGAAGAAGTTATGGTTGTTCTCCAAGAGTTTGCGGATCAGAGGCGTATCCGAAAAGCGAGTATCGATGAAGCGTATCTTGAGGTAACAGAGAGAGTAAAACAGTATAATGGTCCGTCAGAACTCGCGCTGGAAATTCAGAAGGCAGTCCATAAGGAGACCAAGTTACCCTGTTCGATTGGTATTGCCCCGAACATGGCTGTAGCCAAAATTGCCACAGACCAGAATAAGCCCCTGGGGATCACCTTAGTTCCACAAGACCCTGCGTCGGTAGCAGAGTTTTTAGCGCCATTAGATGTGACGGCTATTCATGGGATTGGACGGGTGACTGGTAACCGGTTGAAAAAACATGGTATAACAACTCTCGGTCAAATTCAACAGATGTCTTTACAAGCATTATTGCCCGTGTTCGGGAAGGGAGCTAAGTGGTTGTCGGACCGTGCGTGGGGGATTGACAATCGGGGAATCGTTCGAACGGGTCCTTGGCGTCGAAAATCGATGGGAAATGAACGGACCTTTCCGAAGGATGTTGATTCGCAGTCAATGGATGTGGCGATGGAAACCTTGGAAAATTTGGCGTCTAAGATTAGTCAACGTCTCCAGTCGAAATCTTATCATTTCCGAACTGTGACAGTGAAAATTCGTTACCGAGATTATACGACGATTCAGCGTAGTCGTTCCTTACCAGTCAGTACGAATGATCAAGAAACGTTGTATAAGGCGGTCACATCGTTATTTGAGGAACATAAGAAACCGGATACTCCGTTACGCTTGGTGGGTGTTCGAGTTACGAATCTGACTCGGATGACCGGTCAGACCACTTTACCTGATTATGTCTAATTGTCGATAATCAAAACATTCATTCGGGTATCCAATCTTAGGGTATTTGGTGGGTGTTGAACGTGTATTTCAAGGGATTATCCACACTCCTAGACGAGTCAGGTGACAAATTTCCGCGTCGATCAGAGTTGAAAATTCTTCGTGGAAAAACGTTGACCAAGACGCCCAGTTGGCATAAAGCAATCGTTTTGGTTGAACTAGCAAAAGGGCAGCAGCTCCGGTTGATGGGGTGGCAATTGAATAAAGATGGCGAGTGGCGGATGCGCCAAAAATTCAACATCTCGAAGGGGTATGCGTTGAACATCGCAGAAATCTGTGAAGCTTATGCAAATGAATGGGAATAAGAAACAGTAGATTCGTGAGAAGAAAGGTGGCTATTATGGTAACGATATTGATTGTGTTTGATTCAGAAACTGGGAATACCGAGAAGATGGCGAAAATTGTTGAAAATGGTGCCAATGATATTGAAGGCGTTCATGTTGTTCTGAAACGTGCTAAAGCTACGACCAATGAGGATTTGCTGGCTGCGGATGGAATTATTGCGGGGTCCCCTGTCTATTATGGGCTCATGTCGGCGTCATTGAAACAAGTTTTTGATGCTTCTGTGAAGATTCATGGGAAACTCGATGGAAAAGTGGGTGGAGCCTTTGCTTCGAGTGGAGGCATCGCTACAGGGGCAGAAACCACCATCTTATCGATTATTGAAGCGATGTTAGTGCATGGCATGATCGTGCAGGGTAGCGCCAAGGGCCCAATGCAGCATTACGGTGCAGCAGCGAAAGGGGCTCCTGATGATAAGGAGCAAAAAGCCTGTTATGAGCTTGGGACCCGTGTGGCACGCCTTGTGGTTCATCTGAAGGAGAACCAATGAATGGATGTTTCTTTTCCTAAACTAGCGTGAACCCGAGGACAATGTTGAGAATCATCAGTATAGCTGTAATCAAAGCTAGACTGATGTGAATCCATCTGTAACTTCTTCGACTAATTAATAATCGGGGCCGAAGGTATCCCATGAGAACAGTAAGAAACGCAAAGATTAGCGCTACGAGTCCGGTCCAATGATGGGGGAGAGTGAAATGAGCGCCTCCAAAGATGCTGACCATATAGACGGCGGTAAGGAATCCACTGAAAACAATAATTAACGTAAGTGTAGCGACAAGTCGATGAACTTTGAACCACCAAGGTTTTGCACGTAAGAATCGAGCAATGATACTTACGAGTATGACTAGGATGAAGCCCGTTATTAGTAACGTGGCATGAATTTGCCAAAGTTCAACCATGAAAGATCTTCTCCTTTTTTCGTGTGATTAAGCTGAGCGCTTTCGACGCCGAATCATAACCAGCCCTACAGCCAATGTGAGCCCTAGTACGGTTGCGGCACAGGGAAAGCCAGGAATTGCAGGGGGTGGTTGAGTTTGTAATCCACTTGAAACAGTTATTTGGTCAGTGAGTTGACCAGAAACACTGCAAATAGCGGTGACTTGTAAGACATCTCCATTGTCCGCATCAACTGTGAACACATCTACAAAAGCGGATGCAGAGAGTTGGCTCGTATAGTTGCGGTCTATCTCATAAGCGCCGTTTTTATTGACGACGACATATTCAATATAATGGGTATTGGGATCGGCGACTGTGTGAACCACTGTAACCGAAAGGGTTTGTGTGTTAGTATCATAGACTAAGGTCATGTTAGTTGGAGGATGGGAAAACACTGGCATTGCCGATAAAGAGAACATGATAAACAAGGTCAATACACCAAATAAGACGAGTGATTTCTTCATTTCAATTGAAACCTCCTTGCAAAGTCCTGTTATTCTTGAGCTCATATGTTAAGAACCTTGATATTTTCTGAATCGCATTGTAATAGTGGAGGTTTTTTCATGCGATTCCGTATTCCCCCATGGCTGACTGTAGATGAAGTGGTGTTTGAGAACCCAGGTGACGAAGTTACAGGTCTTGTAATTGGAAAGTTCTTCCGCGAGGCTCGATTTGGTGACATTCCTGTTTTTCTTCTATTTGATGACATAAATAG
>JAEOSV010000308.1 GCA_016840185.1 Candidatus Hermodarchaeota archaeon
TCGCCCAACAAAGTGAAAGTGATACCACCATTACCGATGTCGAAGCCAAACTAAAAACACCCCGTGAAACATTTCGAGTTTTTCCAGAAGAGCGAGCAGCAATTTATGGTGATCTTACAATTGAATACACTTCCCCACCAAAATATGCCGGTCGACAGGTCAATTGTACTGATCATCCAGATGGTCTCATGATAGGACCTTACTTGACCTCTGCGAAATTCATCAAATGTAAAGCCAAAAAGGTAATTGGAATAGAATCCGGCGGAATGTTTACACGGTTTGTGGAGGATGGGGTTCATGAAACACACGATGCATTGCTAATTCATACTGCTGGTCAGGCTCCACGCAGTGTACGACGAACCATTCGTCGATTAAGATATGAATTGAATTTACCCACCTATCTTTTTGTGGACGCTGACCCCTGGGGTGCTCATATTGCCATGGTTATTATTTCCGGGAGTGCCTCTGCTGCACATCTTCGTGGACTCGCCACACCTGACGCGATATGGATGGGAGTTTGGGCCTCAGACATTGAGAAATATAGTCTCCCCAGTGAGGTCTTCACAGACACAGACAAAAAGCGAACCCAAGATCTTTTGAAAGACCCACGTTATCAAACAAAATTCTGGCAAAAGGAATTGAAGGTCTTTCTCAAAAATCAAAGAAAGGCGGAACAACAAGCTTTCAGTCGTTATGGTCTTAGCTACGTTACTGAAGAATATTTACCAAATAAATTCAAAGAAATCGACAAGCTCCAACGTCAAGGAATTCTCTAAAACCTCAATTTGCTTAGAAGAAAGCGGAGTTGCAGAGCCAGAATTCTTTTGTAGAGTGATGATGCCATTCTTACGTCGAAGACTTCTGGGCGTGACACCATGGCAGATGTAAAATTCCCATACGGATCGGAACAACTAAACCTCAAAATTCCAGACCGCAATTTCCTTGGATTATTAGATGCAAAACCAGTCGAAGGAGTTGCCGACCCTATGAACACTGTTCTGGAAGCCATACGGAATCCAATTGGCTCCACTCAGTTAAGTGAAATCGCTCAACCAGGACAAACCGCAGCGATTGTGATCGATGATCATACACGAGGCCTCCCATGCCACCTCATGATTAACCCACTTATGGACCAATTACGATCGGCGGGAGTCAGGGAGCAGGACGTTACCATCATCTTTGGAACGGGAACCCACAGGGCAACGACCCCAGAAGAACAACAATCATTACTGTGCGATGTTGCATGCCAAGACCACAAACTCGCCGTGCACAGTTGTGACGAAACAGACTTGGTTTCTGTTGGGACGACATCATATGGTACTGAAGTTGAAATCAATCGAGTTTTCCATGAGGCAGATTTGCATTTGCTCACTGGAGATATTGGCTACCATTACTATGCTGGTTTTGGTGGGGGACGAAAAAGTGTTTTACCAGCTGTTAGTGGAAGAGCCACGATTAACAAGAATCACGGGATGCTAACACATCCGAAAGCTGCTACAGGAAATCTTGAGGGCAATCCTATCCACCTTGATATGACCGAGGCTGCTCGACTTGCCCGTACTGATTTCATAGTGAATTTTGTACGAAATACGCAAAAGGAAATTGTCACCGCATATGCCGGTGATCTCGAACAAGCATTTCTAGAAGGCACCAGGTTTGCCGATTCAATGGGCAGAGTAAAAATCGATGAGAAAGCCGACATCGTAATCACAAGCTCCGGCTATCCGAAAGACATCAATCTATACCAAGGAACTAAGGCAATGGTCCACGCACTAGGTGCTGTGCGTGATGGAGGAGTGTTAATTGCGCTTCTCGAATGCCGTGAGGGAATTGGTAATCAAGTCTTTGAAGAATGGGCCCATCAATATCCTTCATACGATGAGCTAAGTCATCAGATTCAAACTAATTTCATCATGGGCGGACACAAAATCTTTTACATGGCTCAAGGTGCAAAACGCGTCCATCAGTACTTAATTTCCAATCTTGATTCCCAAGAGCTCAAAAAACACTATTACGTCACACCCTTCAAGTCCATTGAAAAAGCATTAGATGCTGCTCTTGATCAGGTGGGACGTGATTCAACGGTTTGGGCTATGTCACACGGCACAGATGTTCTCCCATCCACATAATTTTCCTCTAATCCTTTTTTTCGTTTCTGAGTTAAGGAAAGGGAAAGAGGAATCCAGTGGTGAGTGGTGGGAGAAGTAGAAACACCATTACATATGAAATGGGTCCCACTATTTTTCGCCAGCCACTGACGGATGAAACATCATCAACGGGTCCCGGATGGCGTCCAGCAAAGAGGAAGAATGCAATCATTGCCATAAACCAATAGCCAAAGATAAACAGAAAGAAAATCCCGACAAAAGAGACAATCCGGTGATACCGACCGCCAACCAAAGCCCGTGAGACGTGTCCTCCATCGAGTTGCCCAATGGGGAAATAATTGAGAGCCGTAATGAGAAATCCCACCCAACCAGCAAACGCAACAGGGTGAATGTACACCACATAATCAGGAGGAAGACCAAGGGTAATCAACATCAAAATCAAATCGAAGAGAAGGGGTGTGGGAAGAGAACTCACAGGTAATCCAATTGTTTGTAGCCAAACTGATAGATCATAGAATTCCGCAGGACTGAGAATTGGGCTCATCATTAATCCTATGGTAACGACAACGATTGATATAGCGAATCCGACAACAGGTCCACTGATTCCAAGATCAAATAGGCTGTCGCGGGTAGGAGGGGGTGAACGTTGGACAATTAAGGCTCCAAATGTGCCATAATAGAAGCCTGGGATGAAGTATGGCATCGAGGCCTCAACATGATGATAGCGACTTGCTCCGACATGCCCAAATTCGTGAAGCCCAATGATGGCAAGGAGAGCAATAGTATATGCAATCATCACTAATGAAGGATTATAGGGAATGTGAAAAAATACTTCATAAATGTAAATTAAGGCGGGACTCATGGCAAAGAACCAACCCGCATAAAGAACGGTAATAACTGTGGCAGCGAAAAGGATGATGTTCATGGTATAGCTGCTTGCCCGACGTGGGGGCGGTGCTGGAATTAGTTTAATAACTGTACTTTTTTCGCCTGTTCCTTCAAAGAGTTCAATCTGCCTGATGACTGCGAGTAAATTGTGTGGTCGAAGGCGTTCAGTGAGCCGATTTGAGCGTGCCTTCATTTTCGAATCTTCTTCAACGACAAAAATGGGCAGATTGTCGTGGGCATCGATATATGCGTAGGTGACTACGAATTCTTCTTTGACAATGTCTCTGAGCTTGAGGAGGTATGTGTCTGGAATGTAGGCTTCTTGACCCGTAAACGGAAAACCGGAGTCTTCTTTGGTATCTTCGGGTGTTGGAGTTTCCTCATCAGACAAAGTAGTCACCGGAAAATTCTATGCACGCCAGAGACCCTAAGCACAAAAAGCTTTCCAAATGGTCAGGCGGATAATTTTTAATCAAGCATTGTATGGACTCTACTGGTTGATTTCATTGACAGAGCTCCAGGGATTTGTAGTTCGAAAAGCTGAACCAACAGATATCCCTGCAATTATGAGAATCAATCTTGACACATTACCAGAGAATTACCCTGAATACTTCTTTCGCCAAATCCTTGAACGTTACCCTGAGACATTCTTTGTAACAGAAACTGATGGAAACGTCATAGGTTATATCATGTGCCGCATGGAAGGAGGGATTTCCAATTTTGGGCTACGATGGGTCCGAAGAGGTCACATTGTTAGCGTCGCAGTTCTACAAGAATATCGACGCCAAAAACTCGCCTCAAATCTAATCACTCACTCCATGAAAGCTTTAAAGACCGTATATGCCGCAAAAGAAGTTATTCTCGAAGTTCGGACTACAAATCTTGCGGCAATCCAGCTTTATGAAAGACTCGACTTTAAACGAATCCGGACCTTACGAACCTATTACCGTAATGGTGAAGATGCCCAACTAATGGCAATAAAATTAAAGTAATACGGATTCCTGAATAGCCGACCCTCTAGAGTATTACTCATTGGCATCACAGGAAAACCGGTGCTACATAGGTTAGGAGGAATAGCCCTTGAAATTGAAAGTGCAGATTCTTGATGTTGATACAGGCGGCGTACACAAAATCTTACTCAACCCCATTGAGATAACTCAACTAGCAATGTTTGCTGGTGAACGAGTACTACTGAAATATCATAAGGAAGAAACAGTAGCCATTGCAGATTCCACCTCACTTGTAGATCAAGGAAGGGTAGGAATTCTAAATGAGGTTCAACGGGAGCTAAATGTAAAAGAAGGAGACTTGGTCGAAGTTTCAAGCGATGTTAAACCCACATCCATCAAGGCAATTCGTAAAAAAATGGACGGTGCAATGTTATCTGAAAACGAAATCCAAGCTATCGTTGAGGACCTTGTCTCAGGTCGATTATTGGATATTGATATTGCAGCGTTCTTAGTCTCAGAACAAATCCGAGGACTCTCATTAGAGGAAACTGTCCATCTAACTCGAGCCATGACAGAAAAAGGAGAGCAATTAGACTTTGGGGCGAATGTCTTTGACAAACATAGTATCGGTGGAGTTCCGGGAAATAAAGTATCACTAATTATCGTGCCAATCGTTGCAGCCGCAGGACTTCTAATTCCGAAAACCAGTAGCCGAGCCATTACGAGCCCGAGTGGAACGGCTGACACGATGGAGGTTCTTGCTGATGTCGAATTCAGCGTAGAAGAATTACAAGGAATTGTAAAGAAAGCGAAAGCCGCTATTGTTTGGGGCGGATCATTGAATCTGGCACCTGCTGACGATCTCTTTATTCAAATCGAGCATCCATTGCAAATTGACCCACGCCCTCAGATGATTGCATCAATAATGGCGAAAAAACTTTCTACAGGAATTCAATACATGGTCTTAGATATTCCAACAGGTGATGGTTGTAAAGTCACCACAATGGCAGAGGCTAGAAAATTGAGTCATGACTTCATTACCGTCGGTAATGAGTTGGGAATATCTGTTCATTGTGCAATGACTTATGGCAGTCAACCTGTCGGTCATGCTATCGGACCTGCACTCGAGGCTAAAGAAGCTTTAGAAACCCTCATGGGAGGAGGCCCCACGAGCCTTATTGAGAAATCGACAGGACTCGCAGGAATTCTACTCGAAATGGGCGGTCTAGCTGCACGGGGTGCTGGGCGAAAAAGTGCAAAGGAAATATTAGCGTCTGGAAAAGCACTCGAAAAAATGCGCGAAATAATCGAGGTACAAAATGGGAAAGCCAACATTACACCTGAACAGATACCAATTGGAACCCACACCTATGACTTGACTGCCCCGACTGACGGATACGTGGCTACT
Organism: Candidatus Hermodarchaeota archaeon; assembly: GCA_016840185.1. The sequence continues at coordinate 5,355 of JAEOSV010000308.1, forward strand.
CTACATAACAGGCCATTAGTTCGAATTGCCAGAGCGGCGGGAACTCCCAAAGTTCATGGTGCTGGTCTCTATTTACATGCAAAAATTGGCTCTCGAGTTAAAGAAGGAGATTCAGTAATGACGATTTATGCGGAAACCGAAGGAAAACTCAGCGATGCGATTGATGTTGCCAAAAGCTTAATGCCCTTCACGGTGGAGGGAATGCTCCTGCACACATTAACTGATACAGAACAATTCTAGCACTGAGCTGGTTCAGTTGACTGACACCGAAACCCATGGAGATTCACACATCTTAACAAGTGAACCGGAAGTTCACAAAGCCTTCCATGTTTCTCGACGAGAAGTCATTGTAGCTGTTGTGCTCTTCGTCTTTTTTCTTCTCTCACTCTTTGTGTTCCAAAATGTTTTGCTACTAATTATTGGTACTATGGCGTTTGCAGTTTGGTTAACGTTTCGAGCTTCGCACTTTGCCATTGATGGTTTAGAATCGTTGGGAGCCATTGCGGGATTAAGTGCCTACTTTATCGGTGTTCTCTCTTCACTTGCATCTAACACACCTGAAGCAGTAGTTAGTGCGCTTACAGCATGGCGTGGATATTCGACCGGAAATCTGGAACTGGTTGAAATCGCGGTATTGAGCGTTGTTATGGCCGCGGGTTTCAATATTTTGCTACTTGGCATTGTTGTTGTTTTATCCACGCGGAAAAAAGGAGTCGTAGCTGTTCCTCGGGAGGTTGTTGAAGATGATGCCGATCTCATCCGCTGGACGATTGTCGTAATGACTCTCCTTCTCGCCTTTGGTATCCTCTTTTACCTAAACCAACTGATCCACGGAGTAGTGCCAGGACTGACTTTTCTACCCCCCGTGTTAGGATTTCTAATGGTCTTCTCATACATCTTGTACGCAGTTTATGCAGTGAAGAAGCCATCCACCAAAGACAAACCCGTTCCAAAACCCCGTCATACAAAGCGTAATTCTGCAATATTAGCGATTATTGGCTTTGTGGGCATCTTTATTGCAGGATATCTCCTTGCAGAGGCGGTGGAATTAACATTTGAATTTGTACCCTGGACAGGACTTGGAATTATCGAAACGCAACGCATTGTCATCATGGCACTAATCATTGGAGCAGCCGGGGCTCTCCCTGAACATGGTATTGCGGTTATTGCCGCTAATAAGGGCAAAGCCGACATCGCCATCGGTAACACATTGGGTGGAACAACACAAGTGCTCCTCCTCATTATAGGTGGTGTAGCAATGTTTCTTCCACTTCCACTCGACGCAGCTGTTCTTCTTCAATTTGCTACAGCAGCAGGATCATTGTGGTTCTTGAAACGAGCCCTAACTGACGACGAAAAGGTTGACATCTTTGAAGGAGCAATGATCATACTGATGCAGGCCTTTGTCTTCATCCTTGTATTGATGCCGATTTGAGATAACCGCAGATTTGCCTCAACACGCCATTAACTCAACAAACTCTTTTAGGGAATTGAGAAAAAATCTCTTAATAGTTCTGAGTTGATATCTGACGTGAATGCTGTGTCATTCGAAAGCATGGAAGGTCAAATGGTACAAATGCCAGCCACTGTTCTAAATCAGCTAGGATTAGTGGCTCCTTCAATATTAGCCCCAAGCATGAATTTAACCGCCTTTGCACCAACAGAACGTGTCGTTTTAGTGAATCTAGATAATTTCGGATTACTTGAGGTTGTCTTGCATAAACCTCAGTTCCTACTCAAAGAAGCTCGTCTACTCCTAACATTAGATACCAAGAATGGATTTGCAACAAACGTCATGAAAGAACTGGTTCATGGAAACAAGTCCGATGGATTCAATCTATTCTCCTTTCTCATTCACCAAGGAAAATCCGCGGTGTTTGTGGATCGTGAAAATCAAAGAGAGAATGCAGGTCAAGCGACTTTTCATTCCGCAGACACGGATATGCGGACTTACATTGAAACCGCAAAACTTCTCAACCGATCTGATTTTCTTTACATTCATTTTCTTGATTTCGATACTCTTTACAAGGAGCATACGAACCGCCCTCCGCTGGAACTGGCACAGAAATTACTTCACCGAACGGACCGCTGGCTTCTGGGATTTTACAAACAGGCCCGAGCCAATACACTTTTTCTTATCCTCGGTAATCAAGGGCAACGTGATTATGGTTTGAAGTACGAGGGAAAATATCAAAACTGGGCAACTGCAAATGTGCCCATCTGCCTCGTCATCTACAAACCAACCGGAGAATAAGAAAAAATGGAACCAGAAATGGAAAACAACACAGAAATAGTAGAAGACGAGGAACTACGAGAGCCATTAGATCAGCTGGCTACAATTCTTTTCCTTGTATTTGGCGGAGCCTTGGGATATCTGCTAATTGCATATAGTTATGGATTGTACCCCTTTGTGTTCGTCGACCCGATTCATTCACTCCTACCCACATGGGATGCTGTAATTACCTTCATTGCGCTTCTCATTATCTTGTTCACGGGATTGATTGGTGGGCTTGTCAGAATGCGATATTCAATTTACATAGTTGGCGTAATTACTCTCATTGCGATATTTGTAGTGCTATTTTACGCAATGCTAGCCATTAGCCAACTTGTTGGTCCGTTACCGCCATGATTTGTGCAGGATAACTCTATAAGCCAAGCCACCCATTCGAAGAATATTATTGGAGACACATGGTCATGACTATCGTCGATTTGCTTGACAAAGATACCCTTCGATTCCTTCTCTATGGTGGAAAGGGTGGAGTTGGCAAAACAAGTAGTGCAGCGGCTTCAGCTCTTTGGGCCGCTGAACATGGTCGTGAAACCATTGTGATTAGTACAGATCCTGCGCACAGTTTAGGAGATTGCTTTGCCCAAGACATTAGCGGAGGAGATGTCATACCCATCAAAGGCGTAAAAAATCTCTACGGGATGGAGATCAATCCACAAAAAGCCTACGAACAATACCAACAAACGGCACAACAACCAGAGACAGGGGACATGGGTCAAATGGGAAATATGATGGGCTTAGAAGATTTAGCTGATATGACCGCCCCTGGATCAGATGAAGCCCTTGCATTCTCAAAGGTCTTGGAATTTATCCATGAATGTGAATATGACTTGGTCGTCTTTGATACCGCGCCAACAGGCCACACACTTCGCCTATTGGGACTGCCAGAAATGCTCGATAGTTTCTTTGGCAAACTCATCAGATTCCGCATGCGGTTCAGCAACATGTTTGGTCGATTAAAATCCGTTTTCGGACGAGGAGACGCACCAGAAGAAGACCAATCCCTTGAGAAACTTGAGCAGCTCAAAACCGCAATTAATGAAGCGCGCGTTGAACTCACAGATCCCACTCGGACCAGCTTCGTCATTGTTATGATTCCAGAAGCCATGGCTGTGTCTGAGACTGAACGTCTTTTACAAACACTTTATGAATATCAAATTCCCAGCAGCCACATCATTGTCAATATGGTGTTCCCAGATAAACCGGGTTGCGCCTTCTGTAAGGCTCGAAAAGATATGCAGACTAAATATCTAACCCAAATCCACGATATTTATGATGATTTCAAGGTTACAGAGGTTCCCTTATTCTCGGAAGAGATTCAGGGTATCCCAGCCCTCACTCGTCTATCGAATTTATTAGCAACGGGATCATTTCCGGAGAAAGGTGAAAAAAGTTGAGACGAAAGCAGCAAAATTTACTCATTGCAATTATCATGATGAGCATTATCATTGGTAGTGTGGTTGGTGGGATTATCCTTCTCAGCTTGCCAATGATATTACCATAGACCGTCTCAGAACTGAGCAAAACTTATTAAGCGACGGGGAATGCCGTCTATTAGTTCACACTTTTCGAGGTGCCCAGAATTACATTTCGATGCGCTAAATGTGGTAAAACCCTCTCATGTCCCTACTGTCAAACCCCAGTACCGTCAATGCCTCCCAGTAATCGGTGTCCCCACTGTGGTAAGCCATTTGCCACAACGTTACCATCCAGTAAATGCCCGTTCTGTGGAGCACGGATAATGTACAAAGAGCGCCCACAAATCATTAAGAAACTCACAGCAAAGTAAGTTCTGTGCAAAAATCGCTTAGAAGCCGATTCTTGAACTCTGAAGTGATTTCACAAGCACCTCCGTAAGCTTTTATAGGGGTTACATTGGATAACCCCTAACACCATAATTCCGAGGTAAATAATGTCAGAAATTTGTCCTATTTGCAGTTTGCCTAAAGATATTTGTCGCTGCCAAGAATTGGCTAAGACAGAGCAGCGGATAAAAGTTAGCGTCGAGAGACGCAAGTGGGGACGAGAAGTTACCCTCATTGAAGGAATTAACAGCCGAGAGATATCACTATCTGAGCTAGTCACAAAGCTCAAAATGAAATGTGCCTGTGGTGGTAGTGCCAAAGATGGCGTTATCGTTCTCCAAGGAGACCACCGTCACAACATCAAAAACGTTCTCGGTAATCTCGGATTCCCCTCTGATAACATCGACATAGCTTAACCGCGACTCATCAAAAACCCAATTCAAGGTACCCCAACAAAAAGGGGAGACAAATACTCCACATAGATGTAGGTATACCTCTCAATAATCTAAGACTGAGTGGAAAGGTTTTTGTAATAGGGTTAGGTTCAACAATTCTTCGTGCCGGGGCACCGTGCCGGGATTATGTTAGTGAATTTTCACTAGTTCCCGAAGGTGTAAACTGGTATTTACCCAGGCGCAATGGTAGCATTGAAGCCTGTGGTATCCCATCTTCAACGATGGGATGCAGATAGCTTTAGGTCGGGGTTCGAATCCCTGTCCCGGCACCATTTTTCACTACCAATGTAGATAATAGTGAGAAGTACAAACATGAGTTGATGAAAATGAAACGTGGAAAA